>CALAKE010000729.1 GCA_937922775.1 uncultured bacterium
ACCTGGTCAAAGGTTTCGATGCTGACACCAAGATCTTCGAGACCACCTGGTCGGAGATCGACGTGAGCTGCGAGGCATGTCACGGGCCCGGGTCGCGGCATGTCGCCTGGGCGGAGCTGCCACCAATGGCCAGGCCGCCCAGTGACAACTACGAGCTCGTCATCACAACCAGGGACATAACGGCGCGACAGCAGGTGGAGCTGTGCGCGCCCTGCCACTCGCGACGCTCGGAGCTTGGCGATTACGACCACCGGGGCTTGGAGTTGCTCGACAGCCAGCTTCCCGCTGTGCTGCGTGAGGGTCTGTACCATCCGGACGGACAGATCCTGGAAGAAGTCTACGTCTACGGATCGTTCGTGCAGAGCAAGATGTACCGCAACGACGTGCGCTGCAGCGATTGTCATGACGTACACAGCCTCCAGCTGCTCGAGGAGGGCAACCAACTCTGTCTTCAATGCCATCGTGGCGATACGTACGACTCGTACGAGCACCACTTTCACCAAAAGGTCTACCAGGGGGAGCCCAGCGACGGCGCCCTCTGTGTGAAATGTCACATGGCAGAGCAGCCTTTCATGGTCGTCGACTGGCGTGCAGATCACAGTCTGAGGTTGCCACGCCCGGATCTCACCCTCGAGATCGAAACTCCAAACGCCTGCGGGCAGGCGGGGTGCCATGACGATCAGACAGCAGAGTGGTCGGCCAGGTATTACCGGCAGTGGTACGGTGAGGCCAAGAAACCGCATTACGGTACCATCATCGCGGCGGGGCGTGCGCGTGCACCTGAAGCCCGTGACGATCTGATTCGGCTGGCGGCGGATGACCTGTACCCCGCAATCGTTCGCGCGACCGCGCTCACGCTGCTCACGTACTATCCCAGTGAGGAAAGCACGGCTGCATTCAATCTCGCGCTAGCGGACGAAGAGCCGCTGATCCGGCACACGGCTTTGTCGAGCCTGAACGCGTCCACGGCGGAAGAGTATGTCGAGTTGGTAACGCCACTGCTGTTCGACCCGGTGAAGGCGGTGCGGCTCGAGGCTGCCTCACGCCTCGCCGGCACACCCGCGGAGATGTTGGAGATTTATCAGCAGGATGCGCTGGCAGAGACGCTGGATGAATACCGCGAGACGATGACGTACTCGCTCGATTTCGCTTTTGCCGGCCACAATTTGGGGAACCTCTACGCTCGGCTCGGTGATGCGGATGAGGCCGAGCGGAACTACAGATCGGCATTGGAGATCGACCATCTCTTCCATCCGGCGAAGATCAACCTGGGGATTCTCTACAACTCGACCGGCCGTAACCAGGAAGCGGAGCAATTGTTCCGCGAGGTTCTGTCCGCGGATCCCGAGCAGTTGGAAGTCGCATACCTCCTGGGATTGCTGCTTGCAGAGCTCGATCGCATCGACGAGGCAGTCGAATACCTCGGAAGGGCTTCAGACGGTTTACCGGAGCGTAGCCGGGCTCACTACAACTACGGCCTGGCACTCCAGGCGGTAGGACGCTTGTCCGAGTCGGAGGCCGCCCTACAAAAGGCGTTAGGTGTCGAGCCGGCGAACTATGACTTCCTGTTCGCGCTGGCCGATTTTTACGTCAATCGTGAGGAATGGCGCCGGGCACTTTCCATGGCCGACAGAATGATCGCGGCGCAACCGGAAAACCGTCTCGGCTCCGACATCAGAGCACTGGCCGAACGAGAGCTGAGACGCGACTGAGAAAAGTCAGAGGAGTTGGACCTTTGGTGTCGGCCTTGCGCGGCAGACGTCGCATCTTGATCTTCTGTTGACCATTGGGCGCCTCGCCTGAGGCAACCGTTACGGGCTTTTCGAGCCGCAAAGGAGTAGTGATGTGCGCTCTTTGAAAGGTTTGGCCACCTTCCTGCTGGTCGCGAGCTTCACTGCCTGCTCATCGATGACTATCGAGACCGACTTCAATCCGCAGGCTACTGGGGACATGGCGGAATACCGGACATACGCGTTGCTTCCGCATCCTACCGGCGGAGACCCGCGCGTGCACAACCCGCTGGTTGCATCCCGTGTGGAGACGGCGGTAGACGAGACGCTTGCTGCCAAGGGCTATACCAGGGCCAGCGCTGCGAGTGCGGACTTTATGGTTGGCTGGCATGCCGCGTTGGAGGGTAAGGTCGACGTACAAACCGTGGACCGGTATTACGGCTACGGTTACGGAGGGTGGTACGGACGCTACGGACGGGGCGCTGTCGTAAGTAATACGCACGTTCGCGAGTACGACGAGGGAACGCTGATAATCGATGTCGTCGACAAGAGTTCCAACGAACTGGTGTGGCGTGGCTCTGTGCAGGCCGAAGTGTATCGGGACGTGTCACCCCAGGAACGGCAGGCCCGTATCACAAAAGCGATACAGGCGATTTTCGAAGATTTCCCCCCTAGCTGAGACACCGTCTCATTGGCTATTGGCCGGAATCGGGTAAATTTTTTGCCCCGGGGTCCATCCCCGGGGTGAGGTAACCTCCATGGTCGAGCACATCTCGCTGCATCCGAGGGCGGAATCGGACCTCACGTTGTCGGACCTCAGGAAACGTTCGGGCACCAGCCTGCCGACAGACCTGCTCAGAGACATTTCCCGGCGTCTTCAGTTCATCTGTATCCTCCTCCTCGGCCTGACAGTCATCAACTCTATCATGTTCGAGGTAGTAGGATTCGAAGCGAACCGTGCAATCCGGTACACTGGCCTCGCCGTCGCAGTTTTCGTAAACCTCACAGTCTTCTTCCTCGCGAGGAGCGGCAAGGTCACCGCCGGTCGGCTGCTCAACTTGGGCATGGCATATGAAGTCGTTTTGGCGGCCGTTCTTTCCTATAGTACGGTGGAGCTGACCTGGTTCACCTCGGTTCGCGCGGGCTTCATCTTATCTCCGGTTGCGATCTGGATACTGATTTTCCCCATGGTTGTTCCCAACACGACGCAAAAGACACTGATCGCCTCAGTCGCGGCCGCGCTCACGGAACCGATGACGGTAGTGTTGTTGGTTGCAGCTGGGGTGGGGGGAATGCCCACACTTGGCGGTTTCGTCCGGAACCTCTGGCCAACCGTCGTAGCAATAGTCATTGCGGTCGCGATAGCGAGACTCATTTACGGGCTGGGAGAAGAGATCTCGAGAGCGCGGGCCATGGGAAGCTACAAGCTGACCAGTCTTCTGGGTCGGGGGGGGATGGGAGAGGTGTGGCGGGGCAAACACCGCTTGCTTTCACGGGATGCTGCCGTCAAACTGATTCGGCCTCGGGAGCTGGATTCCACAGACGAATCTCGCGCATTGACGGTGCTGAAGCGCTTCGAGCGTGAGGTGCAGGCAACCGCGGTATTGCGATCACCTCACACCATCGAAGTCTACGACTACGGCATCGCCCAGGACGGCACATTCTACTATGTGATGGAACTCCTGAACGGCTTGGACCTACAGGACCTGGCGGAGAAATTCGGGCCTCAGCCAGCCGGTCGGGTGGTTCACATCCTGAAACAGGCCTGCCATTCGCTCCATGAGGCACACGTCGGCGGACTCATTCACAGAGACATCAAGCCGTCGAACCTGTTTCTCTGCCGCTATGGACTCGACGCCGACTTCATCAAGGTCCTGGACTTTGGGATCGTGAAGCAAGATCTCGGGCACGACGACGACGGGCGGCACCTGACAGAGGTCGGAATGGTTTCAGGCACACCCGCGTATCTGGCCCCCGAACAAGCAGCCGAAGGGAAAGAGCCCGACGGGCGGGCAGACCTGTATGCGCTCGGCTGTGTCGGATATTGGCTGCTGACCAAACAGCTCGTGTTCGATAAAATGTCGCCCATGGCATTCGTGGTGGCACATTCCAATGATGAGCCACCGCCGATTTCCACCCGCACGTCCAATGAAGTACCGTCCGACCTGGAAGACGTGATCATGTCGTGCCTGGCCAAGGACCCGAACGACCGGCCCAGAGACGCTATGGAGCTGGCACGCCGTCTCGGCAGCGTGGCAGCGGCGAACGCATGGACTCAAGAAACTGCTGACGAATGGTGGGTCGAACACGCGACCGACCTCGAGATTGGCTGATCGAAGGAGGATCTTTGCTGAGATTTCTTTTCCCGATATTGGCGTTGGCCGTTCTGCCGGTACAAGCCTGGGCGCAACGCGTCGAGATCACCCCGTTCGTCGGATACCGATTTGGTGGCGGGTTTTCGGACGTAACGACCTCGGGGTCGACTACATCGCGAGACATCGGAATCGATGAAGGTCTGAGTCTCGGCATCGTATTGGACGTGTCATTGTCGAGGCTGTTTCAGCTCGAACTCCTTTTCGACCGCCAGGACAGTCACTTGAATCGAGAGGATTCGGACGGTGCCGAGACCCCGTTGGCCGACGGCAAGGTGAACTACTATCACATAGGCCTACTCTTTCAAGGCAAGAGCACCATCCAGCCGTTCGTTGCAATCACTACAGGTGCCACTCACTTCCGTACTCCCGAAGACACGGACGATGAGTGGCGGAGTTCCCTGGGCATCGCCCTGGGAGGCAAGACCCGATTCAACGAGTGGATAGGGGCACGGTTGCAGGCGCGCCTGGTTGGCACATACATCGGGAGCGACGACGAACTGTTGTGCGGTACACCTGATGGCTGCTACACCAAGCTGAATGATACGATTATGCGGCAGCTCGACCTGTCCGGTGGTGTGATTTTCCATTTCTAGCACGACCGCGGCTAGGCGCCCGCATTTGGAGGGATCGATAAGACCAAGGTCCAATAGCCGTGATCGCGGTAATGATCTAGTATCAGAAACAACCTCTTGTTTCTTCAACTGAGAGATACTTGTGAAAATCCAGAGACTCCTGCTCGTGGTGCTACTCCTGATGATAGGTTTTTCGTCTGCTTTCGCGCAGCGCAGAGGACAGAGGCGCACGCCCCGGTCTATCGATCACCGGCTCGAGCTGTCCGTATTGGCTGGCTATCAGTTCGGCGGGAGCCTGGACGGACGTGACGGCGAGTACAGCCTCGACGATGCCCTGTCGGTCACGGCCATAGCAGACGTGACGTTGAGGCCCGGCGCGCAGTTCGAGTTCATGTACAGCCGTCAGTTCACGCAAGAGCAGTTCCAACCGTATGTCGGAGGGGTTAAGGAGACGCTGTGGGATGCAACCGTCGAGTACTTCCAATTCGGCGGGCTCGGATATGTCGACGCCGGCGCCGCCCAAACGTTTGCGGTCGGTACGCTAGGTTGGACCACCTACAAAGTCGACGATCCCACGGTGAGCGGCGAGTCGAAATTCTCCGCAACTCTCGGTTTGGGCGCGAGGGCTTTTCCAAATGACCGAATCGGCGTGCGCGTCGAAGTGCGGATGCTCATGACGTTCATGGAAACGACAGGGGCGCTCGGCTGCGGCGGTTGGGGCTGCACGGGAGGCTTCTACGGCTGGGGCATTCTCCAGGGAGTGCTCTCGGGTGGGCTGACTGT
>CALAKE010000730.1 GCA_937922775.1 uncultured bacterium
ACCTGCCGGAGCAGGCCTTCCGGACTCCGTACCAACGCCGAGGTCCTTCCCGTGTCATCAAATACTGTCGACTAGTGCGGCTCAGGCCCGCAAGTGCCGTGCCCAGATACCATCAGCGCCTCCTCATATGCCTTCATCGTTCGATCGACCATCTGCTCGAAGTGAAACTCCTGGAGCACACGTCGCCGCCCGTTGGCTCCCATTCGCCGACTTTGCTCCGGATCACGCAGCAGCTCGTTTACTGCCCTTGCCAGAGCATCAGCGTCGCCACTCGCGACGACCAGGCCGGTCTCTCCATGCTGATTGACGAAGCTCGTACCCGTACCTAGCTCGGTGCTCACCACCGGCCGACCGGCGGCCATAGCCTCGAGGAGTACCAGCCCGAACGATTCGCTTCTATATGACGAGGGTAGCACCACGACATCGGCAGCCGCATAGTAGAGGGGCAATTCCTCGTCCGGCACGTGCCCGAGGAAACGGATGCGCGACGCTGCCGGCGATCTTGCAGCGAGGCGCCGCCAGCGCCGCTCCATGGGACCGGCTCCTACAATCAGAATACGTGCGTCGATGCTGGGAGCTGCCTCGATGAGAATGTCGACGCCTTTGTAGTAGCGAAATCGGCCGACGAACATCACGAGCGGGCTTCCCTCACGCCTTCGGAGCTGCTCGGAGCCGCTCGGGTCGGCGGCCTGGAATGGTCTCGGGTCGATTCCGTACGGGATTACGCGGCAATTTTCGGTCATTTCGCTCAGCTGGCGCGAGGTTCGCAGGTACGGCGGGCTCCCCACCAGAATTCGGTCTGAATTGTGCAGCATCCGCCGCATCAGGGGACCGTACAGCTTTCTCAGCCAGCGCTGACGGACAATGTCGCTGTGGTAGCTGACGATGGTCACCCGACCTCGTCCGAAGGCCCAGTGCGCGAGTTCTCCCGGCGGGTAGGGGAAGTGCAGGTGCGTTACATCGGGCACGATGCGGCGGGCCCAGAGCGCCAACCCCGGGCTCAGAGGTGTGGAGGAGAGGACTCCCCATGGGCGGGTACGGATGACCCGAACGCCGTTTTCCTCGCGTACAGACGATCGGCCGACAGCCGAGGCGACCAGCACCGTCACATCGTGGTTGCGTCGAGCCTGCGATTCAGCCAGTAGGCGCAGGTGATACTCGATGCCGCCAACGACCGGGGGATAGGTCTTGTAGAGGTGCAGGACCTTCATGGGCCGATGTCCCCGGCCGCATGTCGGCGCCGCGCCTTTCGATAGGCGCCGAGTGTCAGCTTGGCAGTCTGAGCCCAGGAGAGCTCATTTGCTCGTGCGACGCCACGGGAGACTAACTGCTCGCGCAGCTGCTCCTCATTGAGTGCCCGGGCGATCGCCGTTCTCATGTCTCCGACGTCGGTGGGGTCGAATTTTAGGGCCGCCCCGCCGCTGACTTCATCGAAAACTGGCGTCCGGGAACATGCGACGGGTACTCGGCAGGCCATGGCCTCGATCAGCGGCAGGCCGAACCCTTCGCAAAGCGAAGGTTGCACGACGAGCTGAGCGCCGCTGTAGACGGCCGCAAGGTCTCGTTCATCTACTCTTCCGAGGAACTGGACGGCTTTAGGATCCAGTTCTCTCGCTCGCTTGCGGGCCTGAGCGTGGCGAGCGTCCTCCGTTCCTGCGATCACCAAGTGGCAGCCACTACGTTGTTCGTCCGCCAGGAGGCCCCAAGCTTCGACCAGCCGCGAGAGGTTCTTGTGCGGCCTGTCGGTGCCCACACTGAGAATATAGCGTTCCGGTAATCCGAGACGTTCCCGAACGCCCGCGCATTGCTCCTGGGGGATCGGTTGAAAGCTCGGATCCGCGGCTTCCGGCACTACGGTTATTCGTTCTGATGCAACGCCACACAACGCATTGAGGTCGCAAGCGACAGTTTTCGAGGGCGTGATTACGGCCGTCGCCGAAGCCAGGGCGCGGCGAAGCAGTGCCCGAAAAAAAAGACGATGGCGAAATGACGTGAGAGCGCCTGGCTCCGTCATCGGGATAAGGTCATGGACTGTCACGAGGCTCGGGCAGGCCACCCTGCCGGCGGACAAGATGTGTGGGGCGTGAAAGAGCGTCGCGGACAAACGCCGGCACTCGCGGCGGATATCGAGATGCCCCAGCACCGAGCGAGGTCCAGACCTGACGGGCACCAGCGATACACCACACGACTCGAGGGAGCGGAAATCGAACCTAGTCTGCCGTTCGCCGCGATCGACCAGCAGACTGAGGTGCTGCTCCGGGGCGGCCGTCGCCAATGCCCTCGCGAGATTGAAGACATAGCGTCCGATGCCGGGATAGTAATCGGTGATATACCGACCATCAATGACGACGGACGTGCGTGCGGTATCTTTCGTGACCGGATCGGGAGCTGGCTGTGACGGGACTTCCGAAGAGCAAGCATCCACTTGACGTTCGCTCACTTCGCTGACCCTAATATATGGTTGAGCGGTCGCATCTATTTGCTGATTCGGAAAGGAGTGACACCTCGTCAAGACTCAACAAACGATCGGCGGGGCACGGGCCTGAAGTCAATACTTGTTGGTGCGGAGACTCGGCGCGGGAGCCAGTAGACGGCGACTACGGCCGTTGCCTCCGTTGTGGCTCGTTATTCT
>CALAKE010000731.1 GCA_937922775.1 uncultured bacterium
GCTCGTCTGGACTGAGCCAGAATCTGACGCTCTTCGCGCCCTGCTGACGGAGTGGCCGGACCGAGTGTCGAGCGATCTCACGCATGTCGAGGTAATTCGCACCGCGCGCCGTGGTGATGCCTCCGCTACGACAATCTTGGAAGATCGTGCCCGAGAAGTGATCGCCGCAGTGAATCTCCTGGCGATCACCGAGGAAGTGCTCGAGCTCGCGGCCATGATGGAACCGAATGGGTTGCGATCCCTCGATGCGATTCATCTGGCTTCCGCCCTGGCCATGGGATCCGATCTGGGTGCTATGGTCACCTACGATATGGCTCTCGCCGCCGCGGCTAGATCAGCGGGCATCGAGGTGCTTGCGCCGGGCGCACAAAGGACATAGGAGACACACCCATTTCAAAACGAGACCTTTCCGGCAACTTGCAGGGCATCCAGGCATCGCAGCGTCGCGCGCTCGAGCGCACGTTTCGCCGCCGCGTGGCGCCCGACGAGGTGATCTCCGCCGAGTTGGCGCGTCACCTGACAGAGATCTCTGCGGATCTGAGACGCCAGGTTGGCGTGCTGCTCACCCGCGAGGGGGCCGTGCGCCACGTGATCGTCGGCGATGCCAAGGCCTTGATGTTGCCCGATATCGGCCGCCTGCGAGGCGGAACCGGACGCTTTCGCGGCTTGCGCCTGGTGCACACACACCTGAAAGGGGAGCCCCTCAGCCACGACGACCTCAACGACCTGGCCCTCCTGCGCCTCGACATGGTCGCAATGGTCGAGGTGCACGAGAAGGGACTGCCCGGCAAGATCGAGGCCGCCTACCTGGATCCGGCGGCGCTGGCGTTTGATGGTAGCGACGGAGACTCGGCGGCGGATCCATTCCTGCACGTGCACGCCCGAGGAGTGCACGATCTCGATCTCGACTTTCTCGACACGATCGAAGCGCTGGAGGCGGAGTTTGCGCGTGTCGTGGGACGAGCCACGGGGGCCGACGGGGTGGAGCGTGCCCTCGTCATCGGCGTGAAGCCCGATGATGAGCATTTCGAAGAAACCCTGGAGCTCGTGCGCTCGGCCGGAGTCGTGATCGCGGGCACGATGCGCCAGCGCACGTTCAAGGTTCACCCCAAGACGGTGGTGGGGCGCGGCAAGCTCCAGGAGCTGATTCTGGAGGGCATGCGCCGCAACGCCGAGGTGGCGATCTTCGATATCAACCTGAAGCCGGCGCAGGCGCGGGCCTTCGAGGATGCCACGGGGATGAAGGCGATCGATCGGACCCAGCTCATCCTCGATATTTTCGCGCAGCGAGCCCGCAGCCGAGACGGCAAGCTCCAGGTAGAGCTCGCACAGCTCCGATACTCCTTGCCGAGACTGACGGAGAAAGACGCGGGGCTCTCGCGCCTCACCGGCGGGATTGGAGGCCGCGGCCCGGGCGAGACCGTGATGGAGATCGGCCGCCGCCGCATCGGCGACCGCATTCGCGCGCTCGAAAAACAGGTCGAGAAGCTGTCGGGGCAGCGCGACGTGCGCAGAGGGAAACGCCGCCGCGAAGGTATCCCCGTGCTCTCGATTGTCGGCTACACGAACGTCGGAAAGAGCACGCTGCTCAATGCCCTCACGGAAAGCAAGATCAAGGCACAGAACAAGCTGTTCATGACGCTCGATCCCACGAGCCGGCGCTTGCGCTTCCCGCGAGAGGGCGAGGTGATCATCACCGACACCATCGGCTTCATCGCCGACCTGCCTGCCGACCTGCTGGCGGCTTTCCGCGCCACGCTCGAGGAGCTCGCCGACGCCGACCTCCTGCTGCACGTGGTCGATGCCTCCGATCCCTACATCGATGACAAGGTGGAGACCGTCGAGAAGTTGCTCGGCGACCTCGACCTGGCCGAGATTCCGATTCTGCGCGTTCTGAACAAGATCGATATCGCCGACCCGAGCGAGTTGCCGGATCTGGCCCGCCGGCATGCCGCTGTCCCCATCAGCGCCACACAGCGCACGGGCCTCTCCCAGCTCATCACTGCCGCTGAGCAGCGCCTGGCGAAGCGGAAGCCCCTGACCTGACCCCCTTCCCAGCACGAGACAGGTTATCTATCCTTTGGTGTGCAGCATCTTTGGGTGGCTAATCAAGGGCGTTCGCACTGGGGCAACGAAGATCGCAAGGCCGACTTTCGAGTGCGGACATCACACAAACCATAGGGGAATACCAAATGCGAAGTCATGAGACCAGCAATGTCTCGAGGGCCAGCTATCTGTCCATCGGTCGCATCGCGATCATCTTTCTGCTGAGCGCGGTTTTGGCAGTCCCGTCGATCGCTCCAGCCCTCGGCCAGAACCAGGGCCCGAAGCGCACGGAGGAGCTCATCAAACGGGCGGACCGCGTCGTGCAGAGCACGCGAGAGGCGCAAGATCAGCTCCGCAAGACCATCGACATCTACAACAGCATCATGCAGGGATCGTCGAACGAGCTCCGTAAGGAGTTCGAGAACCTGCAGAAGGAAATCAACAACACGCAGAAGAAGCGTGAGGACGTCCAGAAGAAGTTCGCAGAGATGGGCCAGGAGGCGGACCGGGTCTTCGCCTCTTGGCATCAGGAGATCGAGGCGATTTCCAACACGCAGGTCAGGGACCTGAGCCGCACCCGCTTGATGGATACGCGTCAGCAGTACAGTGCGATCCTCATGGCATCGACCGAAGCCGGTGGCGAGGTCGACGCTCTTTTTGCGACTCTGAACGATCACGTCCTCTTCCTGGGATACGACCTCAACGCTGCGGGTATCGCCGCGCTGAGCGAGGAGGCCGCGAAGCTCAATGAGCAAGCCGGCACGCTTTTCGCGGAGATCGACACGACGGTCGCCAAGCTGAATGACTACATCCAGGCAACCAGGTCCCAGTAACCGCGACCTTTGGTGAGATCGAAAACAGATCTGATACCCGATCATGAGAGGGCCGCCCGACCTGGGCGGCCTTCTTCGTTTGTGAGCCGATTCTGAGGAGTTTCGACATGCACGATATGGATTCGACGCCAGCCCGTATCCTTCGATGGGCTCGACCGCGGGCGCGCGCAGCGCGGCCGTTGGTGGCGGCGTTGCTGACCTTGGCCTTGGCCGGGTCGACGGGCGGCGCTGTCGCGACTGAGGAACCGCCGGCAGCTCCAACCACGGGATTCACAACTGCACAAGGCACCCCCGCCGGGGCGAGTGAGATCCGTCTCGACGTGTCTCTCATCCAGGATTTCGTCCGGGTCGCGTTCTTCGGCAAGGAGGGCAGGTTTCACTTCAAGGATTACACGGCCTGCAACTACGAGTTCCTGCAGAACCCGAAGGTGGAGATCCAGGATGGATTGTTGGTGATTTCAGCGGAATACTGGCGCCGCCTCGCCACGCCGGCCGGGAGCCTGTGCGTCGGTGGCCCGGGAACCAGCGCCACGGCCGTCATGCACGCACGACCGTACGGCTCCGGCCGCACCCTGGGACTCGAGATCACCGAGATCACCACCAAGGAGATGCCTGAGCTGACACAGTTCATGCTCTCAGCGGCGGGAGTGACCGTTCCGACTCGCGAGGAGTTCGACCTGATGTCGATCCTGAACACGGGACTCCACACAACCCGACCCTTCGGCATTGCTTCGCTCGACATTCGTGAGGTCAGGGTCGAAGCGAGCTCGCTCGTGTTGACAGTCAGTATGCAGCTCGGAGTGTGGTGATCCAGCAGCAGGAAAGGGGCGAAGTGCGGGCCACCTGACCGCCACAATGAGACCCGACATGAACAGGTCTGACAAGCGCGGAATGGGATGCCTCATCCTCTTCGCCACGCCGTTTGCCGGGGTGGGACTTTTTGTCGGGTACCTGGCATTCTCCATGTTTTTCGGCTGGGTCGAGGTACTCGGCTGGCGGGAGGTGCCGGCGAGGATCCACTCGGTTGAGCTCATCGAGCATGTCGACGACAGCGTCACGTACCGCGTCGAGGCCAACTACGAGTATCACTTCCTGGGTGAGACTTATCAGTCCGATCAGGTTGCCCTCAGTGAATCTGCCGACAATATCGGCTCCTTTCATCAGGACAAGTACCGTGAGCTCGCTCGCTACCAGGAGTCAGGGGCACTCTTCCGCTGCTTCGTGGATCCCGACGAGCCTTCCGAATCGATTCTCTATCGAGATCTGCGCTGGGGGCTCCTGGCGCTGGAGATGGTCTTCGCACTGGTCTTCGGCGGCGTCGGGTTCGGCCTCATCATCGGGGCCGTCATCGGCCAGCGCATCGTGGCGAAGGAGGAACATCTCAAGGCTGCACACCCTGATGAACCCTGGCTCTGGGACCCTAGCTGGGCCGATGGGCGCATTCGTGGAGGGTCGAAGGCGAAAGCGATCGGCATCACGATCTTCGCGACCTTCTGGAACCTCATATCGCTCCCGCCGGTATTTCTCATCTGGGAGGAGTACGCGGAGGGCAACACCCTCGTGCTGCTGGTGCTTCTCTTCCCCCTCGTCGGAATCCTCATGGCTATCGCAGCCATCCGTCTCTGGATGCGGTACTTCAAGTTCAGCCAGTCGGTGTTCGAGATGACCCGCTTCCCGGGCATCCTGGGCGGCCTGCTCCAGGGGCATATCCTCACGGGCATGAGAGAAGCCCCCGAGGAGGGCGCCCGCCTGACCCTGAGTTGCATCCGCAAGGAGACGAGCGGAAGCGGAAAGAACAAATCATCTACGGAGCGTGTGCTCTGGCAGGACACCGACGTTGTCGATCGAGCCCTACTCGCCTATACGCCGAACGGGTGGAGGATCCCCGTGGAGATGGGCATCCCCTTCGACGCCGGCCCGCCGAGCAGCACCGACGCCGACGAAGACTCGGTGTTCTGGCGCCTTGACGCCGGGGCCGCGGTTCCCGGAGTGGATTTCGAGGCTGATTTCAAGGTGCCGGTATTCCGTACGCCCGACAGCGATCCTGAATTCGAATGGGAATCGAGGGAGTCGTCGGGCGTTCTCTCAGCGGCTGCCATCGCGGAGGAGCTGCGCGCGGCTGGCATCTACCTCGATGTCACCCCTACCGGTCACAGGCGGATCTCCTTTGCCCGCGCCCGTCAGAAGGGTGCAGCGACGGGCCTGACGGTTTTCCTCGCCCTCTGGAGCGGCGCCATTTGGCTCATGATCCGTTTTGGCGCTCCCATCGTTTTTCCCATCGTCTTCGGGTTGTTCGAGGTCCTCTTGATTTTCGCCGCCGTCGATCTGTGGCTCACCAAACGGGTGATCGAAGTCAACCGAGCCGAGATCTGCTACTCGAAAGGAGTCTTCGGCTCAGGCAAGCAACGAATCCTGCCGCGCGACGAGATCGAGTCGATCAAACCCACGCGAGGCATGCAGTCGGGCAGCAAGCTCTACTACCAGATCGAGGTGAAGACGCAGAGGGGAAAGGAACACACCATCGCCAACCAGATTGGCAGCCTGCTGATCACCAAGAGTCTGATCAGGGAAATCGAGGACGCTCTGGGCGAGTGACACCCAGCAAATACGGAGTGACATGCTCCTCCGGCCAAAGCATACTCATCGCCATGCGAAATCTGACTGCGGAGATCGAGAAATGGCAGGGTCAGGGCAAGAGCATTGCCCAGGCGACCGTCGTGCACGTCTGGGGTTCCGCCCCGCGTCCTCTGGGTTCCAGAATGGCGATTTCCTCGGACGGTGACATCGCCGGATCTGTGAGCGGCGGCTGTGTTGAAGGGGCCGTGGTCGAGGTGGCTCGAACCGTCATCGATAGCGGCGTGCCGAAGCTCGTGCGCTTCGACGTCACCAACGACGAGGCTTGGTCGGTAGGGCTGACCTGTGGAGGCGTACTCGAGGTATTTATTGCGGCACTGGACTCCGGTTCGGAAGCGCAGCAGGCGCTCGAGAGTGAGCTTGCCTCCGACCGCATCTCCACGCTGGCCACCATCGTCGATGGCCCCGGCGCCGGCAACCAACTCCTCATTCGGGGCGATGGCAGCCGCAGGGGAGACCTGGGCTCTCCGGACCTGAATACCTGGGCAATCTGGGCCGCCGCGCACGACCTGCCGGACGGCGCCGCCGGGCGACGAAAGATCGAAACCCGCAACGGCGAGGTTGCTCCGAAGGAAGGTCCGTACGAGGTGATCGACGTTTTTCTCGAGGCCAAAGCCCCACGCCCCAAGCTCATTATCATCGGTGCTGTCCACGTGGCCATTCCCTTGGTCTCATTTGCCAAGACCATGGGCTTCCGGACCATCGTCGTCGATCCGCGCAGCGCCTTTGCCACCGAGGAGAGGTTTGCGCACGCCGACGAGATTCTCGTGAAGTGGCCGGAGGAGGCATTCGCCGAGATCGGCATCAACGCGACGACCTCCGTAGCCGTCCTGAGTCATGATCTGAAGATCGACGTGCCGGCTTTGCGGGCGGCGCTCGGCAGCCCGGCTCGCTATGTCGGCGCCCTCGGGTCGAAGAAGACCCAGGCCAAGCGTGTCGCCGCGCTGCAGGACGATGGAGTAGCGGATGAACAGATCGCTCGTATCCACTCCCCCATCGGCCTCGACATCGGCGGTCGGAGGGCGGAGGAA
This sequence comes from uncultured bacterium, assembly GCA_937922775.1. Classification (GTDB taxonomy): domain Bacteria; phylum Acidobacteriota; class UBA890; order UBA890; family UBA890; genus CALAKE01. The sequence continues at coordinate 6,545 of CALAKE010000731.1, forward strand.
ATTGCTCTCTCGGTGATCGCCGAGGTCGTTGCGGCCAGCCACGGTCGCGCCTAGCGGGCGTGCACCTCGCTGAGATGGCAGCGGGAGCTGGCGGGGAGTCGCTGGCTCGCTACCACCCCTGCCGGGCACACCCGATCAGTTCGCGGCCGTCCACCTCTACCCGGGCCGAGAAACTGAAGTAGGCTCCCGACATCGAATCGCGACAGGCTCGCTCGTCGATAGCTATCTCGATCGATGCGCCGGCCTCTTGCCCCGCTTCAGCCTCGGCGGTACCACGGAAGCGCCGCAACCCGGCTTCCTCTGCAGAGCCCGTGGCAGGAGAGAAGAACCGATCCTCGGAACCGAGCTCGGAGAGCAAGATTCCCTCGTCGCGAATGTCGATGCGCCAGAAGGGCTCGTTGCCGCTGGCCTGCACCGTGATTCCGGACAAGTCCTCATTGCAGGCGTGGCTCTCGGGGGCGGCATGGAGCAGCGACACCACTGCAATGGACCCGGAGTAATCGGCACCGAAGCCATCAGATGGGGGCAAACCGACCTTTCCGAAGACAACTACATAGAGATCCTGATAGACACCGCTCGTCAGGGTCTCGTAGACATGGGTGAGCTCGCCTCCGGTCTCGTCCACCACCCACAGATCCCGCTCGGATTCGCACGGTTTGAATGAGCGCACCTCGTGGCCAATGACCAGATGGCCCCGCAGAAGCTGTGTCGACTCGAGAGCCTCGCCTTCGGTCGCTTCCGTGCTTTCGGCAAGACCGGAGGAATCTCCCGATCGTTCCATGTCTGTGGAGATATCCCTGCCACAAGCAGTTACCCACAGAGCCAACGAGAAACTACATACGCAGCCAATAGCCAGAGCGAGTCCCGCACCTCGAAATCTCACCGTCAGTTCCCCTTGCGTGGCGGGCCGAAGACGGTCCGGCCACCGTAGGCCCGTGCCGCCGCCCGCTCGGAGCGGATATGCTCGTCGAGGCCAAGACGATCTATCTTGGCTCCCGAAGAAGAAACGCGTTCGAGATCTCTCGCCTGCTCGTCGAGCTTCTGGACGGCGGCGAGTTTGTCCTTGTTGCCTAGCTTGGCGCTCTGCACAGCTTGGCGCAGAGTGTTGATCGTTTGATCGTACACATCGACCGAGACGGGGAACGGGTGCCCATCCTTGCCCCCGTGCGCCATCGAGAAGCGGGCCGGGTCAGTGAAGCGGCAGGGCGCTCCGTAGATGATCTCGCTCGCGAGCGCCAGAGCTTCGACCGTCCTCGCTCCCACTCCCGGGGTCATCAGGAGATCCTCGAAGTCCTCAGGGCCACGATCGGCGGCGGCGGCGAGGGCACCGTGCAAGCGCCTCAACCGCACATCACCGGGGCGAACGTCGTGGTGCGCCGGCATGAAGAGGTGTGGCGGGCTGACCCGCGCGGGAAAGAGCTCGGGCTGCATCATCTCCGCAGTCGCCGTGTCCTTTTCGGCGCTGCTGACGGCCGAAATCACGCGATCTGGTCCCTCTCGAGCAAGCCCCACCTGAACCTTCCGCGAAGATTCGGCGCGGCGGTCGGTGAGGTTGAGGATCGTGCCTCGGTTCGGACCATCGATCGCCGTGTGCGGTTGGTCGACGAAGCTGTCCAAACCCTCGGAGAGCCAATGATAGCGGCGTGCTTGTCTCGTTGTGCCGCGCATTCCCTGCTGCACCACGGCCCATGCGCCGTCGTCGGTAACGAAGAAGCTGTGCAGATAGAGATCGAAGCTGTCTTGTACCGCGGCGCTGTCGACCTTCGCCACTATGCGGCTCGTACGAGCCAGCGCGCTGCCGTCGAACCCGGCGTGCTCGGCGTGCCCCATCAACTCTGCGGGCGTCTTGCGGGAGTGGCGGCCACGGCCTCCGCACACGTACAGGCCGATCTCCTTTTGTACTGGATCGAGGCCACGCTTCAGCGCCCCCACCACGCTGGTCGTGACGCCGGAGGAATGCCAATCCATCCCCATCACGCATCCGAGTGACTGAAACCAGAAGGGGTGAGCCAGACGCCGCAGCATTTCGTCGCGGCCGGACTCCAGGACAATCGCCTCGACCAACACCCGACCGATGCGCGACATGCGTGAGGCCAGCCAGGCGGGCACACGCCCTCGATGCAGTGGTAGGTCCGCGCTTCCGGTGCGTTGAGCCATCGGGATAGGTTATGGCAAGAGAGGCTCCCCGGCCTACCCGGGTTGTCGAACGAGGGCTTCCATGCCCGGTTCCGTCCGATATGATGGCTTCGGGTGAGGCCCTATTCAGCGAAGACAAGCTCGCCTCGCAGCGAACCCGCGCGGCGGCTTTCAGCGGACAACAGAGCCACAATGCCTCGTTTCGACGCCTTAGGTGATCTCGAGCTCCTCATCAAGTCGCGCTACGGGCTGATCTGCCTGGAAGGTGCCGACAAGGAGCGCGCCTTCGGCCTGCTGCGCCATCTCGCTGACGCTCTCAGAGTGCCGCTCTTCACCTGGGATCAGCTCCACGGACTGAGCCGCGTCGGGGTCGAGGGTAGCGTCTACGGCACAACAGACCTGGCCAAGGCCTTGGGGCACATCGCCTCATCACGCACTCGTGCCATTTACCAGATGCATGGGCTCGGCCAGCTGGAAGACGGCGGCGACATGGCGGCCATTCTGAGGGAGGCAACGGCGACTCTGGAGTCCCTGCATGGGGCTATTGTCGTTTCGGGAAGCTTCACCGTTCCGACCGAGCTGGAGAGGCGATCGACCACCGTATCTCTTCCCGGCCCGGGTCCCATGGAATTCGGCGATCTGCTTTCGCGGATTGTCCGCGACATCTCCAGGCGCCAGCGGGTCGAGGTCGATCTGACGGCCAGCGAGCGAACGACGCTGATCAAGCACCTGTCCGGGCTGACTCTGATGGAAGCCGAGAAGATCCTCACCAAGGCCATCATCGAGGACGGTCGCCTCGCGGCCGACGATATCCGTCACGTCATCGACGCGAAGAAGGTTGTCGTGGAGCGGGAGGGATTGCTCGAGTACTACCCGGCCGAGGACTCGGTTGCGGGCGTCGCTGACCTCAAGACGCTGAAGGCTTGGCTGGCCAAGCGACGCGCGGTGATCACCACACCGAAGCGGGCGGAGGAATTCGGTCTCGGCTTCCCCCGCGGCGTTCTGCTGCTCGGCGTACCCGGGTGCGGCAAGAGCCTGTCGGCCAAGGCTGTCGCCATGGAGTGGAACTTACCCCTTCTCAAACTCGACCCCTCGAACCTCTACAACAAGTTCATTGGCGAGAGCGAGCAGAACTTCAAGAGAGCCATGAAGGCCGCGGAGCGTATGGCGCCGGTGGTGCTGTGGATCGACGAGCTCGAGAAGGCCTTCGCCACGGGTGGTGACGCGGACGGCGGAGTTTCGCAGCGCATCCTGGGAAGCTTTCTGTCCTGGATGCAGGACCGCCAAGGCGATGTCTTCATCGTCGCCACTGCGAACGACATCAGCAAGCTACCGCCCGAATTTCTCCGCAAGGGTCGATTCGACGAGATTTTC
>CALAKE010000732.1 GCA_937922775.1 uncultured bacterium
TGACCTCGACCATATCCTTCTTGCCCAGTCCACGGAGCCGCTTGCCGAGCTTCACAGCGGACCAGAGGTCTCCGAGATCATTGCCGGTAACGTCCGGCGGGGTCGTGTACCACACGGCCTCGAGGAAGCCAGCGGCCTTCCCGATGAGTGTGGTGAACGGGCCCCAAGCATCGGCGTCTGCTTCAGAGATCGCGCGGATGCTCTCAACGGTCTTGTGCGGGTCGCGCCAGAGAATGAGAGGACGACCGCTCTCAACCGGCGTGAAGACCGTTGGGTCCGCCGCCAGGACTTCGAGGCCGTGACCGACGAGTCCCAGGTCCGAAACGACCCTCTGGCTCAGCCCGCCGACCCTGTGCGCGCCGACGTCGACCTCGAAGCCCGGAAAGATCTCCTCGGTCGCGGCCGCTCCACCCACGGTGCTCCGGCCCTCCACCACGAGCACCTTCTGGCCGGCCTTGGCCAGGTAGGTGGCTGTCACGAGTCCATTGTGGCCGGCGCCGATGACGACGGTGTCGAGGCTCTGGCTCATCAGAGGTCGCCCTTCAGAATCTTCATCGCCGCCAGGCGACCCGAGGCTCCGGTCACACCGCCCCCAGGGTGCGTACCCGATCCGGCCTGATAGTAGTTCTTGAGCGGCGTCGTGAAGTCTGCCCAGCCGACGGCGGGCCGCATGCAGAACAGTTGCTGAAGCGACAGCTCACCGTGGAAGATGTTGCCCGCTGTCAGCCCCATTTGCCGTTCGATGTCCCACGGAGTGAGCACCTGCCGATGGAGAATCGCTCCGGGCAGGTTGGGCGCATACTGTGCCAGTGTGTCGACCACCGCGTCGCCGAAAGCCTCACGCTTCGTCTCGTCCCACCCACCCCGCAGATCCGACGGGGCGTACTGCACGAAGATCGACATGACGTGCTTGCCCGGAGGCGCCATCTCAGGATCGATCATCGAGGGGACGATGATGTCCATGTAGGGCCGGGACGAGAAATCACCGTACTTGGCTTCATCGTAGGCTCGTTCCAGGTATTCGATGCTCGGGCTGATGGACATCGCGCCCTGATGGAGCGGCCCCACTCCCGGCTTCGCTGTGAAATCAGGGAGCTCGCTCAGAGACATGTTCACCTTGCCCGACGAGCCCCGGATCCGGAAGCGCTCGATGGCGCGCAAGAAGTCGCCCGGGAGGTGCTCCTCTCCGACAAGATCCAGGAAGGTCAGTTTGGGATCGAGCGCCGACACCACAACGGGGGCGCTGAATTCATCGCCGTTGTCGAGCGCGACGCCGACGGCCCGGCCGTTCTTCACGATCACCCGCGAGACGCCGGCCTCGGTTCGAATCTCCGCGCCGTGCTCTCGAGCCGCAGACGCGATCGACTCGCTGACCGCCCCGGTGCCGCCCTTCGCGAAGCCCCAGGCCCTCATGGCTCCGTCGATCTCTCCCATGTAGTGGTGCAACAGAACGTAGGCCGTACCTGGAGAGCGCGGGCCGAGAAAAGTGCCGATGATGCCGCTCGCCGACATGGTGGCCTTCAGCGCCTCGGTCTCGAACCACTCATCGAGATAGTCGGCCGAGCTCATGGTCATGAGCTTGTGCAGTGCGTGGAACTGCTCGTGACCCAAGCTCCTGAAGTGCTTGCCCAGCTTCAAGAAGCCCCTGATGTCCTTCGGGCTCATGGAGGTCGGGTCCGGCGGAATCATGGCCAGGATCGGCTTGACCGCCACCGCGAGCTGATACATCAGCTTGCCGAAATCGTCATACCTGTCAGCGTCACGGGGCGAGTGCCGGTACAGCTCCTGGCGGGTCACATCGTGATCCGCCCACCGCACGAGATAGTCGTCGTTCGGGAGCGGCGTGAAGGTGCTCTCCAGAGGAAGGATCTGCAGACCGTGCCTCGGCAGGTCCAGATCACGGATGATCTCGGGGCGCAGAAGGCTGACAACGTAGGAGCAAACGCAGTACTTGAAGCCGGGATAGATCTCCTCGGTGACGGCCGCGCCCCCGAGGACGTGGCGCTTCTCGAAGACGATGACCTTCTTGCCGGCCCGCGCGAGGTAGGCCGCGGTGACCAGCCCGTTATGGCCGCCCCCGATGATGATCGCGTCGTATCGGCTTGCACTCATCAGCTGCGCTTCCGCTCGGGGTTGAAGAACTGGGGCTCTACGACGCGGGCCACGGCTTTCTTACGGTGGTGCTCGACGGTGACCTCCATCGTGAGTTGGCTGCCGGTCTTGGAATAGGGCGTCTGGAGATGAGCCAGCGCGATGTACTTCTTCAGGAGCGGTGACCAACAACCGCTCGTCGCATAGCCGACCTGTCGCTCGCCCTTGTAGACGGGTACGCTCGTACGCCAGCCCTCCGATGGCAGTTGAGGTGGCAGCCCAACGGCGCCGTACAGGGCTTCCATGGCATCCCAGCTGACCTCGAGCCCCTTGAGCTCCCACTCGGGCCCTCGCTCCTTCTCGGCCCGCAGGGCATCTCGGCCCACGAAAGCGGCACTATCCAGCTTCACGGCCCAGCCCAACCCCAGCTCGAACGGCGATGACTTCTGGTCTTCGATGATGGCGTGATGTGCAGGCACATAGTCGACATCAATGAGAATCAGCCCAGCCTCGACCCGTGCAATATCCAGCGCGAGCAGGCCCGCCGGGACAATCCGGTGCGGTCGACCGGCTTCGATCAACGCGTCCCACAGCGCCAGGGCGTTGTCCGGATCCACCCAGATCTCGTAACCGAGATCACCCGTGTATCCCGTCCGCGTGATCTGCACCGGGCAGCCGCCGATGGTTCCCGTGACCATCCGGAAGAACCGGAGATCATCAGCGACTCCGTCGGCAGCAACGCTCAATATGGCCCGGGAATTCGGCCCCTGGAGCGCCAGCGCGGCGATGTCGTCGGAGACGTCCTCGATGTGGACGCCCATCCCCCGTGCGTTGTCCTGCAGCCACGCCAGATTCGGGAGGGCCGAGGTCAGCCGAAACGACGTGTCGGTGAGGCGGGTCAAAGTGCCGTCGTCCCTCACTTTCCCCGCACCGTCACACCAGGGCGTGTAGAAGACCTGGTGGAGAGCGCACTTCGCGACGTCGCGCGTCACCACCCGGTCCAAAAGTCGCTCTGCGTCCCGCCCCGAGATCAGGTATTTGTGGAGCGGCGAGACATCGAGCAGGGCGGCCGAGTTTCGAATGGCCCAGTACTCCCGATCGTGATGGAGCTCGTACGAGCTGGCCGCCACA
>CALAKE010000733.1 GCA_937922775.1 uncultured bacterium
CTCCCTGGTCCGAGCTCGGGCCGTCGTCCGGTGGATTCGGCCGAAGGACGAGCCGCGAGGCATGGGAGTAGAGTTTATCGAGTTCGACGGGCTCAAGAACCTCTCTCTCGAGGAGTACCTCAGCAAGATCCTGGAGCAAGACCGGGAGTAGCTGTGGTCGGAGGTGACGCGCTGGCCATCGGCTGAGTGATGGGCTCGGTCGAGATCCCGAAAGAGGTGGCCCGCTTCCTGTTCAGCCCCTCGAGGCGAGATCGTCCCGAAGAGGTGGCGACGGTGTTCCTCCTCGTCGTGTCCGGAGGAATCCCAACATCCTGGCAACGGCGATCAGTGTCGAGTCCGCTGCAGTCGCGTGCGACAGACTTCGTCCTATTCTCCCTGGCCGGCGATCCCTCCGCAGCGTAACCTATTGAAAACACAGGGAAACACCCATGAAGATCTTCGCCGACGACTGGCCGCGCAAGATCCTGCATGTAGACCTCGACGCCTTCTACCCCGCCGCCGAGGTGCTTGATGATCCCGAGCTCGCAGGGAGGCAGGTCATCGTTGGAGGACTTGGTCGTCGAGGCGTCGTATCGTCGGCTTCATATGAGGCCCGCGAGCTGGGAGTACACTCGGCCATGCCTATGGCGGAGGCGCGTCGGCGTTGCCCCGACGCGATCTACCTGAGGCCGCGTTTCTCTCGCTACAGGGAACTGTCGCGGCAGGTGTTCGCCATCTTTCAGGCTTGGTCTGAGCAGGTCGAACCGCTCTCACTCGACGAGGCGTATCTGGACGTCACCGGTCACCTCAGCTCCCCCGTCGAAATCGCCAAGTCGATCAGGACTTCGATCCGGCGGAAAACCGGTTTAACGGCCTCCGCAGGGGTTTCGTTCAACAAGTTTCTCGCCAAGCTGGCCTCGGACTTCGACAAACCCGATGGGCTCACCGTGATCTCCCCGACGGATGCAGAGGAGTTTCTGCGCCCCCTACCGGTTGGCATGCTCTGGGGCGTCGGCCCGGCCACTGCCGAGAAACTGATCGAGGCCGGCTATTCGACGATCGGCCAGATTTCGACGGCGGAGCCGGAGGCGTTGACCGGTTTGATCGGAAGAGGGGGGAAGCAAGTATGGGATTTCGCTCACGGCCGCGACAACCGACCCGTGGAGCGGCCGAGTCGCCCGAAATCGATCTCAGAGGAGACGACCTTCGAGCGTGACCTGTCCTCCTGGCACGAGGTCTGGCCGAGCCTGGTGAAGTTTGCCGAGGATGTGGGCGAGAGTCTCGGGCGCTGGAGCCTGTCGGCCCGAACTGTAACCCTGAAGGTGCGGTTTCATGACTTCGCCACGATCACCCGCTCACTTACTTCCGGGCAGATGGTCAGGCAGAGTGAAGATCTGCTGGCAGCAGCCAAAGTGTTGGTTGGTCGAGTGCCTCTCGACGGCCGCCGCGTCCGGCTCGTAGGGTTGGGGGTATCGAATCTCGAGGACGAAGGAGACGGTGAACCGAGTCGAGATGATTTTCATACGCCGCAGATGTCTCTTTGGGAGGAGAGCTAGCAAGACATCGCCGCGCGATCTGACGACACGAGGACGCGTGGTAGAGGAACCATGGCCGGTGCGGGCTAAACCCTTCGACCGCCTCCTGCATCTTACTGTTCAGAGAGGCGGGTCGAGCTGGCATGCCTCGCACTGGCGCGAAGGATGCCGAGCAGCCGCGATGGAGGGGTCATCAGCGCGACCTTCCAGGGCCTGCGACGGATGCAGATGAACGATCTGGTCCGCGCAGCACAAAGGGGCGACACCGCTGCCTTTGAGCAGCTTTATCGCGACAACATTGGTCGCGTGTACGCCCTCTGTCTGCGCATGACGGCAGACCCTGGGCGCGCTGAGGAGCTCAGTCAGGATGCATTCCTGCGAGCTTGGAGCAAGCTATCCTCCTACCGCGGGGATGCGGCGTTCTCTACCTGGTTGCACCGCCTGGCGGTAAATGTTGTTCTTGCCGACCGGCGCTCCCAGGGGAAGCGTTGGGCAAAGCTGGTGATGACCGATGATATGGCGCCGTTCGGGAATGGAGAGAGCTCCTCGGCGGCGGAGGGATCGGCTCTGGAAATGGACCTCGAGCAGGCGATCGCATCGTTGCCAGATGGCGCCAGGACCGTGTTCGTCCTGCATGCGATCGAGGGCTACCAACACGACGAGATTGCTGAAATGACCGGAACCGCTGTGGGGACCTCGAAGGCCCAGCTCCATCGGGCCCGTAGGCTCCTGCGGGAGGTACTCGAGAGATGAACTGTTCAATCAGGGAGGAGCATCTCGACGACTATGTCGACGGGATGTTGACAGAACCGCAGAGAGCTGAAACCGAGCGGCACCTCGAAAGCTGCGAGACCTGCCGGCTCACGGTTGAGTTTCTGCGTGGCCTGCAGGCTACCGCCGATGCGATGCCGCGCGAGATCAAGCCCAGTCGCGACTTGTGGGCCGACCTCGAGGCGAGAATATCTCCGACCCGCGTCATGCAGGTCGATTTCCGGGGCCGTGGGCCGTTGGCGCTGCTAGGGGTCCGATCAGTCCGGGGGCAGTGGGTTGCGCTCGCAGCGGCTGCGCTGGTCCTGGTCGTTGCCTCTTCCGGCATCACTGCCTATTTCATGGGCAACCCAGAGCTTGACCCTGGTGCTGGTTTGCCGGGCCTCTCCGGTGTCGGTGAGCCCGTGGCGTCGACGATGGAGGAGTTCCGCCCAGCCGAAATCGGCTATGCGAAGGCCATCGACGATCTTCTCCAGACGCTCGACGATCGGCGCGAGGCCCTCGATCCCGAAACGTTGACGGTTATCGAGGCCAACCTGCGCGTCATTGATGCCGCGATTCGCAGGGCGCGGGCCGCAATCGAGGAGTATCCAGGGGAGTCCGAGCTCGCCTTGGTTCTAGCGGATAACTACCGGAAGAAGTTGGAGTTTCTCCAGCGAGCCAACTTGCTGATCGAGCGGAGCTAGGGAAATGAGGAAGATCAGTCTTGCACTCATCCTTGGCCTCGCCCTCGGGGGCGGCCTGGTCACAATGGACGCGACCGATGCCGCCACGCCAGGTGCCCGGCAGAGTGTCGACGAAACTCGGCATGCTTCGCGCCACGCCGACATCGAGGTTTACAACGTCGCCGGCTCCGTGCGTGTCATCGGATGGGATCGTGCGGAGGTACAGGTGACAGGGACATTGGGCCGGGGAACCGAGGGGCTGGAGTTCGACAGCGACGAAGATGACGTATACATCGAAGTGGAAGTCCCGTCTGGAGGTCGGCGCGGCGAGCAGCAGTTCGACCAGGTCTACGGCTCCGATCTCGAAATTCGCGTTCCCGAGCGAGCCAACGTCGAGATCGACTCCCTGAGCGCCTCCGTCGAGGTGATCGGGGTAGATGGAGAGATCACCATCACGACGGTGCGAGGCGGCGTAATCGTCGATGGCAGCCCGCGCGAGCTCAACGTGAATACAGGCAGCGGAGACCTCGCCATTGAAGCCGGAGCCGGGACGCGCGAAATTGAGCTGATCAGCGGTAGCGGCTCGGTGGAGCTGAATGCCGAGGGGTCCGAGGTCTCCGTTGAGACGGTCGGTGGAGACATCACCGTCGTCGGGCTGGGTCTGCTTGACACCTCACTGGGCTCCACCGCGGGCTCGATTCACTTCACCGGCGATCTTGTCGGCACGAACGACTACGACTTCGAGAGCTTCCACGGCGGTATCACTGTCATCCTTCCGGCCGACGTTTCGGCCGTCATCGATGCTTCTTCATTCGCTGGTGGCATCCAAAACGACTTTGGCTTCGAGCCTCGCTCATCGGAGAGAGGGAAGGTCGGAAAGCGGCTCGATTTCGAAGTTGGAGGTGGCGAGGCCGACGTCTTCATCAAGACGTTCAGCGGCAGCATCGAGATCCGCAAGAGCTGAGCCGGTTGCTCACCGTGGTTTGCGGTGGAGCAACCGGCTCGATCTCTGTCCAAGGGTTGGGTGTCGAAGCAGAGCCGGGCGGATCCTACCAGATCCAGACCTTGACCTCTTCGTCTCCGTCGCGAACGTGCACGACCTCGCCGTGCACTTCACCGATCGATCTGATCAGGTCTTTCGTGTAGAAGCCCTCCCCATCGTATTGGTCGAGCATCTCGACAACCGCATCCAGAGGAATGGTTACGTGGACTTCCTCGCCGTTTCCATCGACATCGATCTCGACATTCTCGCCGACCTTGCGAATGAGGACTGTCTCGTCACGTTCTTCCACTGAAACCAGAACGCCATCCCGTGCTGCATGCAGTTCACCAACTGCTCGCTGTATGTCGGCGATGTACGTGCTGATTTCCGGGCACGGGACGTACTGTGCGTCCTCGGGGGCGAAGCTCAGCGCAACTCGAGCCAATGCCAAGGGCACGGGAATGATGATGTGCATGCCATCCGGTCCGCCCTCGCGTACATCAACCACGGCGTAGTCAGCCGAAATCACTACGCCAAACATCACGATAGGGACTAGCAGAATGCCTACCAGTAGTTTCGTGGGCATCGTCTCGAGTCCTCCGTTGCTATTCGATCCAGATACGCACCGTGGTTTCGTCGTCCTCGATCACGACGATCTCCCCCTCCTGGGTGCGGATCAGCTCGTCGAGTGCGGCGCGAATATTGAGCTCCTCTCCTTCGCCCGAAAACAGTGCGTCGACGACGCCCACGGGAACCTCGATCCGACCCTTCTCGGAGTCATCGTCGAGGTCCTGCATCTCAACCAGCACCTTGCTGCCCCGGCGCGATATCGTGATGATCTCGTCGTCTTCCTCGACCGTCACGAACTCGGCATCTCCAGCACCGCGCAGCTCGTTCCACATGCGGCGCATGTCAGCGACGGTGATGTCGGAATGATCGATATCGAAGTGGCTTTCCTCGAGAATCTCAGACTCGGCGATGTCGAGTGCAACCTCGACGAGCGACAGCGGCACGTTGACGCTCACCTTGCTGCCGTCCTCGCCGCCCTCGTTCACCCTGATGTGCAACCAGGGAGCCTCCTCTTGGGCCTGCGCCACCCCCGCGACCAGTAGGCCGGCAGCCAGCAAGGCCACCCAGACAGCTCGCTTGATCATTCGACTTGCTCCTCCTCTCCGCCGTTTGAGTATTCCGTTTCTGGTGGTGTGCCGGAAGCTCTCCGGCCTGAGCGAAAAAGTGTCGCTCAAGCTAATAGACGCAGGGCGGCACGGGAGGGTTTCATGTAACCGTCCTCATCTTCGGGAGGAGGGCGGGCACCTCTGCGCGGGGGGAGTCGGCAGGCATGAACTCGAATGGTGTGACGCCGTCCGCTGAATCCGTTGACCTAGTCCGCAATGGCGTCCTAGGATATCTCTTGCCGATCGGCTGGGGGCCGACGGGGAAATTCGAGTGCAGCTTGTTCACCATAGAATCCACTCTTGGCCAGTATTGCGCAGGTGTCCTCCGATTTTTGTTGTTGACTCCTTTGACAGGACAGTAGGGGGCATCTGAGAATCTGAATCGCCTACCAGGCCACCCCAGCACAGTTCTGCCCGATTCTCAGGAGGGCGGATTCGGGGAACGCTAGTCGAGCGAAGAGAATGTCTGAAGAGGGGACCGACAACCAGGTCACGGACGGCGATCTGCTACCTGGATTGAACTTGAAAAGCGCCGCGAAGTCGATCGCGGAGGCGCGAGCCCGCCTCACGCTGCGGCAAACTGTCGGGAGAGAGCTTCGCGGGGCCATCAAGTATATCCTCGAAGCTCAAGAGAAGGTCGAAGGCCGCGGCACGATCCCCGAGCTGCGACTCGACCTACTCGAGGCCATACGCCATATCGGCGCCGTCGAGGCGGCGCTCAAGGGCTCCGAACCTGATTCCACCCCCGAGGAGCCGCCCGAGAAGCTCTCACCGCGCGAATCGTCGCCGGAGGCGCAATCGAGGACTGCGTCTTCTCCTGCCGACAAGCGCACCGCGGCCGCTCCTGCTCCGCTGCGAGACGCGACAACAATCCCCGAGCCAGGCTCACCTCAGGCTCCCCCTCCGCGACGGCCATCTCTATCCGCGCTGGCATCCTCGGACGATGAGGTGGCCCCGGACACGCCGGCCCAGAGAGGCGTCACACAGCCTCAGGAGCCGGCGCCGCCCCCCGTGGCGATGCCCGCCACCGACGCACCCGCTCCCGAGCGTGCCTCGCTTGAGCCGGTCGACTCGAGCAATCGGCGTGGCTTCGTTCGGCTTTCGGCTACGTACACGATCCAAATGCAAGCTCCGTACAACGGATTCAGCGACTCTGACCTCACTCAACTGCCAATCAGCGGGGTTACGCTGAACGTCAGCCGGGGTGGTATGCTGGCCGAGATTGACCAGGGAATCCTTCGCCATGGGAGATATCTGATCCGTTTCTTGGGAGCGGGTCCAAACCTCCGGCCCGAGATCATGTGGGGAAGGGTGAGGAGGTCGCGAGCGGCCGATTCTGGCTGGGAAGTGGGCATCGAGTTCGACAGCCCGCTCGAGATACTCAGGCCGTAATCGCCGTTGCCTGGGGCTCGCCGTGTCGGCATTGCATGGGCGAGGCCAGGGGAGAAATCGTACGGGGGTGGGTGCGGAGCGTCGCAGGTTCCCGCGTGTTGTTGTTTGTCGACCTGTGCGCGTCGACGTGCATCGCGCAGGCTCCGAGCACCACATCAATGGATTCGATACCGATGGCGTCACGGTGAACCTCAGCCGGGGCGGCGTATTGGTGGAGGTCAGCTGACGCATCGAGGTAGGCACCTCATGCACGGTCAATATTCTGCAGGCTGAAGGCGAGGTCGTGCCGAATATCATCCGGGGTACTGTCCGTCACACGGGATCCGGGGAGATCGGGTGGCAGATCGGTCTGGAGTTCGAGCGTCCGCTGGAAGTCCTCCAGGAAACAGAATAGGAGCGTATGCGAGGCATGGGCGACGTGCAGCAGATGAACCTCTCGTTCCACGGCGCTGCGCGGGAGGTGACCGGGTCGTGCCATCTACTGGAGGTCGGAGGCTCGCGAATTCTCCTCGACTGCGGCCTGTACCAGGGTGGCAAAGAGCGTCACGAGAGAAACCGGGAGTCCTTCCCCTTCGCACCAGATCAGCTCGATTGTGTGGTGTTGAGTCACGCTCACATCGACCATTCGGGCCGGCTGCCGTTGCTCGTCAAGTCTGGGTATAGCGGCCCCATTCTGTGTACCGCTCCCACCGCCTCGTTGTGCGAGATCCTCCTGCGCGACTCCGGCCACATCCAGGCG
>CALAKE010000734.1 GCA_937922775.1 uncultured bacterium
AGTACTGCAGCATATTGACGCGATCGCCTACCCCAATACCCAGTGCCCCGCCACTGCCGGCCTCGCCGATGATGGTAACGATGATCGGCGTTCGCAACGTAGCCATCGAACGTAGGTTTACGGCGATCGCTTCCGCCACCCCGCGCTCCTCCGCGCCCGATCCCGGGTATGCCCCCGGCGTGTCGATAAAGGTCAGAACCGGGCGAGAGAACTTCTCTGCCGTGCGCATGACCCGCAGGGCCTTGCGGTAGCCCTCCGGGTGGGGCATGCCGAAGTTCCGGCGCAACTTCTCCTTCGTCGAGCGGCCCTTCTGCTGGCCCACGACACAGATGGGCCTGCCGTTGAACTCGCCGAAACCCGTGACGATGGCTTCATCATCGCCGTAATGGCGGTCACCATGCAACTCGACGAAGCCATTGAACAACCTCTGCACGTAGTCCAGCGTATAAGGACGCCTCGGGTGGCGGGCGACCAATGTGATTTCCCACCGCGACAGGTTGCTGTAGATTTCCTGCCGAGTGCGATCGAGCTCCTCTTCAAGAGAGGCCAGCTTTCCATCGCGATCAGGAGACGAGGGAAACAGGCTGAGCTCCTTGATCTGCTTTTCGAGCTCGATGATCGGTTTTTCGAAGTCTTCTGCTTTCCGGTGCATAGCGCCAAGAGGTTAGCACGACGCACTTGCCATGTGATCCTCGGATCGGCACGATTCAAATGTCAAATCCCCTCCGACCACCGCCTGCCGGCTCGTTCCCCGCACAGAGAACGCGTGCCACGATGAGCATCCGGAAGCCAGCTTGCTTGCTGCCCGCGCTGATCTGCTGCTCGGGACTACTGGTCATCCCACCGGGGAGTGCGGGCGGCGCGGCATCGGGGCCTATGGATGCGAGCACCTCCTCGCCCTCTCGTGGAGGAGACCTTCGGCGTGGTCAGCAGCTGGCCGGCCCCGTCCTGCCCCTGAGCCTCGATGCTCAGGTGACCGTTAGCCCAGATAGATCACGACTGGAGGTGGTGGCCAGCCTCACCTTCAGGGTCGAGACCGCCGCTGAGACGGTGAGGTTTCTCCTGCGCCCCGAGGTAGAGCTCGGCACCGTCGAGGATGACAGCGGCATGCCCCTCGCCTACGAACGAGTGCGCAGGTCGGTGTCTATTCGCTTCCCGGCCTTGCTTCCGGGCACAACGAGGACCCTGCGGTTCAAGTACACGGTCCGACTCAGCAGGCCTTTGGCGGAGCTCGGTAGTTTCTATACCGCCAATCCGTGGTACCCACACGTTGCCTCTCCCAATTTGGACGACGAGTTTCTCAGTAGTGTCCCGACCGTCGCCCGAATATCTGTTCGCGTGCCCGAGCCTTGGGTCGCGATCTCCAGCGGCCGGCTCACGATGGCCCAGGATTCAGGAGACCGTCGATATGTCTGGACCCAAGCGCGCCCGTCGCCACTTCATCCGCTCATCGTCGGTCGTTTTCGAAGCCTCGAGATCAGGTCCGGCGGCGTTCTCGGCAGGGGGTTCTTCTCTGAGGAGCATGCCGAGATCGGTGAAGAGTTCGTGCGTACCTCGCTGGCGATCATCGAGTTCTACGGAAACATGATCGGGAGCTACGACCGGCCGGATTTTTCAGTCGTAGAAGCGGCCCTGCCATCGCGCTTGCGCGGGCTGACGCTTCCTGGGCTGACTATTCTCTCGACCGATGACGTCGATCCCGCGTCACCATTCCCGCATCGGATTCTCGCGCACGAGATCGCACACAACTGGTGGAGCGTCCTCGTGGAGCTACCGCGACGATCCGACTATTGGCTCCGCGAAGGACTTCCGACTTACTCCGCATTGATGTTTCTGGAAAGCACCTATGGCGCCGAGATGATGCGACAGGAGTTGATTCGCTCGCGAAACTTCGCTTTGGGAGCAGCTGAGCCGCAGCCACTGAGCGTCGGTATCGACATGGCCGACCGCGCTTCCAGCTATGCGCTGAACTATCACAAGGCCACATTCGTGCTGCACATGTTGCGCAATCTGCTCGGGCGTGACCGCTTCGTAGATCTGCTCCAGCAGTTCAACGCCTCACACTCTGACTCCACGGCATCCACTGGGGACTTTCGGCACGTCGCGGAGAGGATCTATGGCCAGGATTTGGGATGGTTCTTTGACGCGTGGGTAGATTCCGCCGATATTCCCCGCTACGAGTTGCGCTATGAAGTCCTCCAGAACGCCGACGCAACAACTTCCACCCATCAGATCGCTGGGACCATTCAGCAATACGATGCGGCGGTCGGGGGCCCCGCGCTCTTACGGGTGAGCCTACTGGGAGCTCCTCCACTCGAGCACGTCGTTTGGCTAGAGTCCGGTACGACCCGCTTCAGCATCATCTGCCCGGCACCGCCGGAGGAGCTCGAGTTCGATCCTCACGGAGACCTCCTGTACAGCCGGGCAACCGTCGAGCACGTCGGATCACGACGCCCGGGTCGCCGGAGTCCATAGAACGCGCGGGAAGAGACGCAGGGGATCCGCCGACACTCGTCATCGCGTGATGGGTCAGGCGGCCCCATCTGGCATACTGCTCCCATGAAGTGGCCAGTGCTCAAGCGCGCGATCTTTCTCGTTGTCGGCGTCTCTGTCCTACTCTATTTGCTACGTAGTGCCGGCACGGGCAGTGTGCAAATGTATCTGCGAAACCTCGGTCCGTGGATTGCGGTACCGTTTGCGTTCGTCGGAATGCAGCACGCCCTCCGCAGCCTGTCCTGGTACGCAGCCGTCAAAGCTACAGGGCACCCCGTCCCCTACCTGACTCTCCTACGGGCACGCTTGGGTGCGGAATGCTTGGGCTACCTGTCGCTTACGGGGGCGCTCGGGTCGCAAACCAGCAAGGTGTGGTTGTTGCGAGAGGGCGTACCGATGCGGCGCGGCGCTGCTTCGGTGATCGTGGACGCCCTTGCCTCGGCAATCGCCGGCGTTCTCTATGCCGGTGTGGCTTTACTGACATGCCAGTTCGCGCTCGGTCTCCCCACCTGGACGGCCGCGATCGGTGGTGGTCTCGTGGCGCTGGCCGTTGCCGGGTGGGCCATGGCTACCGTTTGGAGCGAGCAACGTCGTCACCGAGTGGAAGACTACAACGTTCTCCTGTCCCATCCTGTGCCACCGGGGTGGCGCGCCGCCGTGCGAGATTCTTTCCGCCGGGTGAGGGCGGCCCTGGTGCGATTGCGTGGTCTCCATATCGCCCGCATGATTCTGATTCATTCTCTGGGACACGTCGCACTGACATGTGCCACATGGTCGATTCTTGCTCTCCTGGGAATCAGCCCATCGTTTGTCATCGGGCTGTTGTTCGAAATCGGGGCCAAGCTCGGCAACGTTATGGGAGCATTCATCCCGGCCCGACTCGGCGTGTTCGAGGCGGGAGTCACCGCTTCTTCGGGGATCCTGCAAATGGGTGCCGCGGCCGGACTGGCTGTGGGTCTGGCGCGACGCCTTGTCGACCTGATCTGGGTGGCGCTCGGACTCGTGATCCTGACAGTCGGGGGCGCGAAGGCGCGGCCGGAAGAGCGCGTGAGAGCGGGAAGCACAGTTTCCGCCACCCCCACGGTAGACGGACACTGACGCCCGAGCCTCGAGCGTGTGTGGTGAAGGCACGACGACTCTAGCGCACATTTCTCAGCACGCTCCGTCGCGAGGGGATGGAGAGCTTTGAGAAATGCGGGCTATCGCCTCAGCTTGACGGTGCCCTCTCCGAGTAGGGCCTCGAGGTCCGCCACGAGCGCGCTCGTAGGCTGCACCCAGAGAAATCGGTTTGGCATCAGCCGGGCGCGAAATCCATCGGCGCCGTGCCGCTGCAAACGCAGGGAGACCGGCACTTCACCACGATGGCGCTCCAAGACCTCTCGGAGTTGTCCAGGCAGCTCCACCGGTAGGCCCGTCAGTACCAGGGAGATGTCCACCGTGCGCGTCGCCTCGGTTGCCTTCCGGTCGAAGAAGGTCTTCAAGGGCACAATCTCCGAGGCGATCATTCGGCCGCTTTCCTCGTTGGGCTCTGACCGACCGCTGACCAACACCGCCTCGTCCTCCTGCAGCAGCCGGAAGCATGCTCGGTAGGCATCAGGAAAGACAACGACCTCGGCAAAGCCCTCCAGGTCTTCGACCTGCAGCACTGCCATGCGGTCTCCCTTGCGAGTCTTGAGATCGCGTATGCCGATGATGATGGCGCCGAGCGTGACCTCCTTCTTGGAGCCATGCTGTGCAAGCTCCGCGGTCGTCGTGCTCGCGTATTCGGCAAGCTCCTTGGAGTATCGCTGCAGGGGATGTCCCGTAATGTAGAAGCCGAGGGATTCCTTTTCGCCGGTGAGGATCTGACGCTCGGTCCAAGGCTCACATTCGACCTCGAGGTCTCCGATCACGTCCTCTTCTTGGCCAACGCCTTCGGAGAAACCAGCAAACAGATTCTCCTGCCCCATGGCGCGGTCACGCCTGCGCCGTTGGCCGCTCTCCAAGGATCGGTCCAGCCGCGCGATCAACATAGCTCGCATCAATCCGGCATCGTGGCTCTCAGCGCTGCCGTTCGCAATCGAATCGAGAGCTCCCGCCTTGATCAGACTCTCGACCGTTCGCTTGTTGATCCCACGCGATAGATCGATTTCTTCACAGAATTGAATGAGGCTCAGGAAGGCACCTTCCCGATCGCGGGCCTCCAGAATTGCCAGAACAGCAGTCTCCCCGACTCCTTTAATCGCGGCAAGGCCGAAGCGAATCGAATCACCCACCGCTGTGAACGACACGTCGCTCTCGTTCACATCAGGAGGCAATACCGGGATATCCATGTCGCGGCATTCGGATATGTAGCGGACGACTTTGTCGGTGTTGTCGCGCTCCGAGCTCAAAAGCGCCGCCATGAAGTGGACCGGATAGTTGGCCTTCAAATACCCGGTCTGGTAGGCGAGCAACGCATAGGCCGCCGAGTGCGCTTTGTTGAAGCCATACCCTGCAAACTCGACCACCTGATCCCAAACCTCCTTCGCCAGTTTGGGAGACACATTGTGAGCCTTGGAGCCATCGATGAACTTCTGCTCCATCGAGGCCATGACCTCCGGCTTTTTCTTGCCCATCGCCTTTCGCAGCACATCCGCCTC
>CALAKE010000735.1 GCA_937922775.1 uncultured bacterium
CCGTTCTCCTGTCTCTCGATCGAGAGCAAACACGGCCTTCCCGTCGATGAGCAGCGTGCAGTCCCCGCTGTTCATCTTCAGGTTCCAGCCCGGCCGGCGAGCACCCAGGGTGAACTCCTTCGGCGCCGATCGGAGCGACTCCTCGACCAGCGTGCGCGGAAAGCGCACGATGTGGGTGTCGTTGTCGACGTGCGCCCCCGCCTCAGTGAGAATCGCGCGACCCTTGGCGGTGTCCACTCGCACGCCGGTGCGGGCCAGCACGCTCAACGATCGCTCGTGCACCTGCGCCAGCTCGTCTTCAGAAAGAACCTGCAGCAGTGTTCTCACGGCTCCTCCCTTCGTAGGGTTGCGGCTTCTCGCGGCTCGCGGCTCGGCGCTTGGCCCTCGCTTCTCGAAACGGCGACCTTTCAGCCCTTGCCAGCAACAGCATACTGCGATAGGACAGAGGGCTGAACCTGGCTACCCCCGACTTTGGTCCCGACACGGAGAAATAGATGCCTCGAGATCCTCGGTTCGACATCCTCTTCGAGCCTGTACCCATCGGCCCGGTGACGGCGCCCAACCGCTTTGTTCAGGTGCCTCAGTGCACGGGAATGGGGTACCGCCGCCCGAAATCCCTCGCCGCCCTGCGTGGCGTCAAGGCGGAGGGGGGCTGGGGAACCGTTACCACCGAGTATTGCTCGATCCATCCAACGTCCGACGATGAGCCCTACCCGTCGGTTTCTCTGTGGGATGAAGAAGATGTTGCCGCCATGGCCTTGATGGTGGATGCGGTACACGAGCATGGGTCGCTGGCGGCCGTCGAGCTTTGGGCCAGCGGGGCGGGAAGCAAGAACTTCTATACCCGGGAAACACCCCTGGGGCCGTGGAGCATCCCCGCTGGAATCTGCTGGGATCCCGTGCAGACGAAGGTCATGGACAAGCAGGACATCCGCAACCTGAAGAAATGGCATCGCGACGCCGCGATTCGAGCCAAGCGGGCAGGTTACGACATCATCTACATCTACGCGGCGCACTATTATCTGATCGTTCAATTCCTGCTGCCATCGAACCAGCGAGCGGATGAGTACGGAGGTTCCCTGGAGAATCGTGCCAGGCTCCTGAAGGAATTGATCATCGAGACAAAGGAGGCCGTTGGCGATACCTGCGCTGTCGCCGTGAGGTTCTCGGCGACTATTGGGGGACCTGTGGACGATCCGGACATCGCCGAACCTCGGGAAATGCTCGAGCATCTAGGTGAGCTGCCGGATCTGTGGGACATCGTGGCCCACAACTACGCGTACGAAATGGGAGCCTCGAGGTTCGTGCCGGAGGCCGCGCTTGAAAGCGCCATGACGTGGGTGAAGAGCGTTACCACAAAGCCGGTGGTCAGCGTGGGTCGCCTCACATCGCCCGATACCATGCTCCGGCTGGTGAACCAGGGCGTCGTCGACCTGGTGGGAGCAGCACGGCCGTCCATTGCCGATCCCTTCCTTCCGAAAAAGATCGACGAGGGGCGCGAAGACGAGATACGTGAGTGCATCGGCTGCAACATCTGCTACGTGGGCGATCAGACGGGTACTCCGCTCACCTGCACGCAAAATCCCACGATTGGAGAGGAATGGCGGAAGGGATGGCATCCCGAATTTTTCCCGCCAAAGGGGTCGGATTCGAGCGTGTTGATCGTAGGTGGGGGGCCGGCCGGCCTCGAGGCTGCGGTCGCCCTCGGCAAGCGCGGCTACACCGTTACGTTGGCCGAGGCGCGCCATGAGCTGGGCGGGCGCGTGACGCTCGAGGCGGAGTTGCCGGGGCTGCGTGAGTGGCTTCGGGTGCTGGATTGGCGTCTCAACCAGATCTCGAAGCTCAGGAACGTCGAGTACTACCTCGACAGTGACGTGGACAAGGAGCAGATCCTCGAGTTTGCGGCCGATCGGACCGTTATTGCCACCGGAGCGAAGTGGAGGCGCGACGGCATCGGCCGATCGCACGAGCAAGCAATTCCCGGGTGGCAAGAACCATTGGTAATCACACCGGATGACATTCTCGGAGGGGTGATTCCCGAGGGGCCCGTGGTTGTGTACGACGACGATCATCACTACATTGGCGGGGTGATCGCCGAGAAGCTGCGTGGCGAGGGGTTGGAGGTCACGCTGCTCACACCTGCAAACGAGGTATCGGCCTGGACCCGTCATACGGAGGAGCAGCATCGTATTCAGGAGCGCATCCTCACGCTCGGAATCAACCTGAGGACCGGCACATCACTCTCTGAGATTTCGCCAGGCGGCGCTGTCGCCGAGTGTATCTACACCGGTCGAAAAGAGGAGATTGCTGCGTCCGCTGTAGTCCTCGTGACCTCCCGCGAACCCTACGACGATCTGTACCAGTCACTCCGGGACGAGATACACATCGACAGAATCGGTGACTGTCTGGCGCCGGGAATGATTGCGACCGCTGTGTATTCGGGTCACAGATACGCCAGAGAGATGGACGCCGATCCTCCGGACGGCCTCCCGTTCAAGCGCGAGCGCTGATCGTGCCCGCGAGTCAGCTATATAGGGATGCGGGCGCTCGCAGGATCATGCGAAGAAACCGCCAGCCTCGACCCGTTCAGACTTCCACGCTAGCTCTTATGGAGATTCGACGATGGCCCACGCACGGACAGTCTTTCTAGACCAGCACGAGATCGACCTGATTCATGCCAAGAGTCTGGAGAGCTTGCAGGATATCGGTATCAAGGTCGGCAGCGAGTCGGTTCTTCTTTTGCTCGAGGAACACGGAGCCAAAGTGGATTACGGGGCGATGGTCGCTCGCATTCCCGCGAACATGGTCAACCAGGCCCTCGAAAGCTGTCCGAACGACTTCT
>CALAKE010000736.1 GCA_937922775.1 uncultured bacterium
AGATGCCTGCCGCCACCGTGTACGTAGCAAAGCCGTCTACTGCCAAGCTGACCACGCGGCCAACGACGAGGCCGGCGAACACGAGCGCCAGCGACCCGATTAACGGACCAGCATCCGTCATCAATACGGCGACCGCGATGAGAATCCCGACCGCCGCCACCAAGCCCCCGTACACCGAGCGAAACTCACCAAGGGCGCCTGTTCCCATCAGCTCGAACCCGATCCATGAGGCTACCCGGCGAGGTTGGGTGAGGGCGATGATCCCGAACAGAACATTGATGGCGGCGAGAATCAACAAGAGCGCTCGTAACGTGCTTGTCATCGTGACCTCCAAGCTGTCTCAGGTCCGACACACCTCACCTCAGAGGCTGAAGCGGACGGAGGCGACGGCGAAGTGCAGCCAGGCAAAGTTATATACCTGCTCGACATCGGCGCCACCCTCGATGGTGCGGTAACCGAAGGCGAGCTCCCAGCGATCCGAGAACCGATAGCCGAGCTTGGCCGCGATATCGAATGCGCGCCCTTGCGTCGACCCCAGACCTTCGAAATCAAACATGAAACGCCAGCGATCGGAAAGGCGGCCGATACCACTGAAGTGGACCAGCGGCACGATCCCGACATCGGTGTCTTCGGCGAACTTACCTTCTTGTCGCAGGGCGATACGGGCATCGCGCACGAAGAGCGTCCCGCCGATCTTCCAGCTCCAGCGATCCCCCTGGTAGAAGCGGTAGCGGTAGGTGAAGCGATAGGAGCTGAAGTCGTACGTCGCATCGGTCGGCACGTCTGGATCGAAGGTCTCGCCGGCGAAGAAGACGGTACCCTCGAGGGAAGCCGTGTCCTCGATCTTCAACGGTGCAAGGACGACGCGGAAGCCGTGGCGCTCGTTGATATTGAAGTCGGCTTCAACACGGAAAGCGCCATAGGGTCCCTTGCCGATGAGATCAACGAGTGAAAACTCGGTCCCGGTTTCGTTGGGGATGCGCACGTCGTTTCGGGTCTGCCAGACAGGCCCGCCCTCGATCTCGAGGGCGAAACGCTCGAACTCCTGTGCCTGGACAATTCCGGTGCCGATCGAACAAAAAGCCAAGGTCAAGACAGCGGTTCCTATGTATCTTGCAATCATCGTATTTTGCTCCTGTTGAAACGTACTTTTCCGAGTTGAACTTTGACTAGAAGTCGAAGGAGTAGGTCATTTTTGCCAGCAGCGCCCTATCGGAGAGGCCGGAGTAGACGCCCTCTTGCATACGCGACTGCTTGTAGACCAGAAAGATGTTGTCGTAGCCACCACGATATACGTAGTTCAGGCGGGCGAAAACCGACATGCGGCCCGACAGGCTGTTGTACTGCACGAGTGCACTCGTCAACCACTGATCGGAGAAGTTGTAGGAGCTGCGAAGGCTGACGGTGTGGGTCTCGAATGCCCCGCCGGGTAGATCGATGGTGTTGTATGTGTATCTCGGCGAAAGGCTGAGCTTCTGGTTGAAGCGCAGCGTGCCGGAGGGGCTCAACGAGTAGCGTGTGCCGCCGAAGTAGTCGCCGGCGCTGATGCTCACTCGTCCGCTCAGCCTGCGCGCCGAATAGGTGCGGATGGAAGTCCGAAACGTAGTCATCGAGTAGTCGCCCGCCGGTATGACGACGTCCGGGCCGACCGTGAAAGCGCTGCCGACGCGATCGAGCTCGCGGTCGACGCCGACGGAAACGCCGTCGCCCGACTCGAAGCTGAAGTAGACGCTGGCGCCTTGCTCGCGACCCAGTAGCTCGCCCTTTGTGTCAGTAAGATAGTCGACGTTGGCCCCGATACTGATCTGGCGGATGCCACCCCATTGGGGGCGCGGATTCCATCCAGCGTTGATGCCTCGCTGCACAATGTCGGTGCGACGAATGAACCCGAGCTCGCTATCGAAGTCAGGGTCGACACGCAGGTAGCTCGCGCCAAGCTCCCAGCGGTCGCTGTTCCATTCGGCACTCAGCGAGGTCGACCAAGGACTGTCCTCCATGCGGCTGTCGTCGACACGCGCGGCGAAACCCGTGACCCGCATGTGCTCCAGAAAGCGGAAGTTGGCGTCGAGGCCGACAACGCGGTTGTAGTCGTTGCCACCCTGAACGTTGGTGAAGATGCCTCCGATGGTGGAACGACCGAAGACATCCTGCTTGGCGCGCACGGCGGTGTAGTTTTGTCCAGAGCCGAGCTTCGAATCGCCCGTCTGCACGTTCATGACCCCGAGGCTGGTGCTGCTGATCTTGCCGGTCATCTTGGCGCCGTAGGTGATGGGCACGGAGGTTCCGTCGACCAGCCCGATGTTGCGCGAGTTAAAGAGGCTCAAAGAGGGGCCGCCCCAGCCGCCGCCCGAGCCGAACGCGAAGTTCTCTTCCGATTCGAGGAAGAACTCTCGCTTCTCGGGGAAGAATAGTGAGAAGCGTGAAAGGTTGACGCGTTCACTGTCGTCTTCGACTTGTGCGAAATCCGTGTTGACGGTGAGATCCGCAGTGAGATTAGGAGTGATCTGCACCCGGAAATTGTCGATTCCGAAATCTCCATTGCTGTCGTTGAACGGCAGGTCAGTCTGATTGAACTGTGCCGTGCCGCCAGCAACATACGGCGTCAGGCGGAAGCGTCGCGCCAGCTTGAGGTCGTAAAGACCCACCAGGTCGCCCGCCTGGGAGACATTCCTGAATTCGAAGCCACGGCGGTTGTTGCTCCATGCGACTTCCTCGTTGCTACGACGAATTTGCCTCTGGAAATCGATACCCCAGGTGCTGGCGCCGGTGTCGTACCGCAGAGCGCGAAAAGGAATGGCGATCTCCACTACCCACCCCTCGTCGGTGATTCGCGCGGCGGCTTCCCATTGCTCATCCCAGTCGGAGTTGACCTCGTTTTCGTTGCGCAGCAGAGCGTCGTATTTTGTGCCCAGAGCGTTGACGCGGAAGATGAAGCCGTTGCGACTGTCGTGGAAGGTGTCGAGTACGAGCTCGATGGTGTCGTCGGTCCTCATCGAGCTGTCGCGCCGGAGATCGCTGGCGATGATCCGAGAAGGATCCGAGTCGAAGAGCATGAATGCGACGTAGAGCGTCTCGTCGTCGTAGAGGATACGGGCCACTGTGCGCTGGGATGCGGGCTCACCCTCGCGTGGATTGCGTTGGAGGAAGTCGTTGATGGGGTCGGCGTCCTGCCACTCTGGCTCGTCGAGGACGGCGTCGATGAACATCCGAACGCCAGTCCGGACGGCGTCGATTTTCTTGGTGCCGATAATCGAGGCAGGCACGAGGCTCACTGACCCAACTCCGCTCGGTGTGTCGAAATCAGCTGCAGTGGGGGAAGCGATCTCCGAGGTCTGGCCCCGGGAGCTCTGTGGCCGGGCGTCCTCCGTCTTCTGGCGGGCGACGGCTACACCAGCGAAAGCGTAGACAACGCAGATGGTCGTGATAATCAGGAAGCTCAGGCGGGCCACGCAGGCGACTCCGGGATCTAATGATCGTCGTATTGGAATAGAGGGACTTTAACAGATTATCAATGTTTTGTCCATATATATATGGACAAAACATTGTGTCCCGAGAGACACCAGGAAGGAACGACTCAGATTACCGAATCGGGCAAGGTAGCGCTTGAGTCAGCGGGACCCTCGACCTGGACAACCTGGGCGACCTGGGCGGTTTGGGTGGCTTGGGCAGGTTCTCGTCTTCACCCTGATCATCTCGGGGGTGACGGGGCTGGTATTCGGCCTGGTGTTATGAGGCGATGAGCGACGAACCACTCCGAACCGTTCCGGTAGCCGAACAGCTCGGCGCAGGCCATGAAGAACACCCGCCAATAGGAGAAGTGCCGGGGAAGCGTTCAGCCAGATAGAGCGTCAGCGATCCCCATCCGCAGCCGATTTCCAACTCATGATCCCTAGGCCCTATATCGGCCTTGTCGATGATGGTCTGGATCTTCAGCCGCTGCGCCTCTTCGAGTGTTCCGCATCGCGGAAGACGCGTATCGCTACATGGAGCGCGGTATCGAGCCTGAACAAGCGACCATTCTTGGCACCCGCGAGGCAACGATTCCTGTAATTGCGGGCGTCACGACGACGATCGCCGCATTCCTGCCATTGATGTTGACCGGCGGCGTCATGGGTGAGTTCCTGAAGATGGTGGCGGGGGGGCCGAAGTCGGAGCGCGACGAGGGGCGGATCT
>CALAKE010000737.1 GCA_937922775.1 uncultured bacterium
TAGGGCACCGTCAACGTCACGCTCTGACCGATCTGCAGGTACTGGTCCTCGAGCCGAACATCTTGTGACGACACCTCGCCTACAGTGCCAGCGGGAGCGGCACACGCCGGCAACCACATCAAGAGCAGGGCAAGCAGCAGAGTGCCGACTGGTTCGGGCCGTACGGACCTAATCGATAGCCATGAGCGTCTCATCTGACACCTGGTCCAAGCTACACGCGGTCTGGCGGGAGTGTCAAGGTGTCGGAATCGAGAGCAAGGCAGCGCACCACGATCGCGGTGATGTTGTCACCTCCGTCGCGCTCGCACGCCGTCTCGACCAGACTGCGAGCCGCATCCGCAGCACTCGCCTCGGCCGATACCAGACTGACGATGTCGTCGGCACCGAGCCCCCTCTCGAGACCGTCAGAGGCCAGAACGTAGGTGTCGCCCGGCTGCACATCAACTGTCATGGTGTCGAATTTCACATCCGCCATGAAGCCGAGCACTCGGCTGAGGACGTGCCGGCTCGGGTGTACCTTCGCTTCCTCCTCGGTCAACGAGCCGTCGCGAACCTGCTCGGCAACCAGGGAATGATCGTCGGTAATCTGCTCTGGCTCCCCCTGCCGCAAACGCCAGACTCGGCTGTCCCCGACGTGAGCGATGAACGTGCCATTGCCCGCGAACAGCATGGCGGTGAGCGTGGTTCCCATTCCCTGGAACTGCGGGTTGCGTGCGGCGTCATTGAGGATCAGGGCATTGGCGGTGTCGAAAGCCTCGTACAGTAGGGCCTCTCCGGGCTCGACATCTTGTTCGTGGGCCTGCTTGATGTACTCGTTCAGGGCTTCCACCGCAATATTGCTGGCTCGGTCTCCTCCACGGTGCCCGCCCATTCCGTCGGCAACGCTCAGAAGCGCCGGCGTGACGCTGACCTTGGCAGCGTCCTCATTGCGCTTTCGCGCACGGCCGATGTCGGTAGACACGCCAACATCGAGCCTCCACGACGGCGCCCAGGGGTCTCCCTTCATCTTTCCAGCCTCTGTAGGATGCGTTGCTAGATTCAGTGTTGCTGGTACGGTATCAGAGCGGTGCGCCGCGGAAAAATCACCGGAGCCATAACATGGAGCTTTCACGAATCATCCCCTGCCTCGCGATTGGCCTCCTCGGCTGTACGCTGGCATCGTGCTCGGGTCCCGACGAACCCGCCACAACGGCGGCAGAGGCGATTCCGCCGATCGAGCTCGTTCGGCTTCCTGACGGGTTCCGGATGAACCTGTACGCGCACGGCCTCAACCAACCGCGCTTCATGGCGT
The DNA here is from genome assembly GCA_937922775.1 of uncultured bacterium. GTDB lineage: Bacteria > Acidobacteriota > UBA890 > UBA890 > UBA890 > CALAKE01. The sequence goes on from CALAKE010000737.1 coordinate 1,292, forward strand.
GGAGCCCAGAGGGAGTCCTCTACGTCACGGAACCGACCGACGGCGAGGTCGTAGCCCTTCCCGACAGCAATCGTGACGGCTTGGCCGACAAGGAAACTACCTGGGTCTCAGGCTTGGATCGAGTGCACGGGTTGGGGTTTCACGAGGGTTACCTCTACCTGGCCGAGACCGGACGCGTAATCCGCTATCCCTTCGAGGAGGGAGAGGTGGCCCGCGGCGAGCCGGAGGTCGTCGTGGCCGATCTCCCTGCCGGCGGGCAGCACTGGACCCGGACCATCGCGTTCGGTCCTGACGGCATGCTCTACGTTGCGGCGGGATCATCCTGCAATTTCTGCGAGGAAGAGGACGCCCGACGTGCCGCAGTAACGCGCTATACAGACACTGGTGACGACGAGACGGTTTTTGCCAGCGGACTTCGCAACAGCGTCGGGATCTCGTTTCACCCGGTTACGGGAGAGCTCTGGGCCACCGACAACGGCCGAGACTGGCTCGGCGACGACCTGCCTCCCGAGGAGGTCAACATCCTGCGTGAGGGTCAGTTTTACGGCTGGCCATACGCATATGGTGAAAGGATTCCGGATCCCGAGCTCGGCCCCACAGCCCCCGAGAGGGTGGCGGCGAGCGTGCCGCCCCTGATCAGCCTGCAGGCACACAGCGCGCCCCTGGGGTTGACCTTCTACACCGGAGACGCCTTCCCCACCGAGTATCATGGTGACCTGTTCATCGCTCAGCACGGGTCATGGAACCGCTCCAGCCCCGTCGGCTACCAGGTGCTCCATGTCGACCTCGAGGGTGAAGACCGATCGGTTCCCGGCGACCGGCAACCTTTCGCCTCGGGCTTTCTTCGGCCTGAGGGCTCCTGGGCCCGGCCGGTGGACCTGTCGGTAGGACCCGATGGCGCCCTCTACATTACCGACGATCGCAACGGAACAATCTATCGCATTTCCTACGGAGAGGAAGGAAGCAGATGAGGTCTGGGCTTTCGAATCGAACGCTTTGCGGCCTGCTGGCCATTCTCGTTGTGACCCCGCTCACGGCGGCCTGTGGAGCCGGATCGTCGCCGAGCGACGGCGGCGCCGCCACCATCACCGCGGAGGAGCTCGCCACTTACACGCGCGAGCTGTCCGATGACAGATTCCAGGGTCGCGGCCCGGCGGGTCCGGGAGAGCCCCCGACCCTCGAGTACATCGCGTCCGCCTACGAACGCATCGGTCTCGTGCCCGTCGGCGACCCCGCGGACAGCCCCGAGGGCGGGCGCACCTACCTACAGGCTGTCGAGATGGTAGGAATCACGCCCGACCCGGGCACAGCGACGCTGCAGTTCACCGGCGATTCTACGAGCCTGGATGATCTCCAGTTCGGCTCCGATTTCGTCGCCTGGACGACCGGCGGATCAGAGTCTCTCGACGTCGAGGGCGACCTGGTCTTCGTCGGCTACGGCACCGTCGCACCCGAGGAGAATTGGAACGACTACAAGGGCCAGGACATGACCGGCAAGGTCCTTGTGATGCTCGTAGGGGATCCCCCGCTCGAGGATGTCGAGCGCTTTGGCGGACCGGCCATGACCTACTACGGGCGCTGGACGTACAAATACGAGGAAGCGGCCCGCCAGGGAGCCGCGGGCGCGATTCTGGTGCACGAAACAGGCCCCGCTGGCTACGGCTGGAACGTCGTGGAAGCCTCCTGGGCTGGTGAGCAGATGTCACTGCCGTCGCCTGAAGGAGCTCTGCCGCCTACGCCGCTCCAGGGTTGGATCACCGGGGAGCGCGGGGCTGAGCTATTCGCCGCTGCGGGGCTGGACCTCGTCGAGCTCAGCGCTGCCGCCTTGAGCGAGGACTTCGAGCCGGTGGAGCTGGGCATGGTAGCCCGTGGCCATATCGACAGCACCCTGCGACACACGGTCTCGAACAATGTTGTGGGGGCAGTCGAAGGCAGCGATCCTGATGTCTCCGACGAGTACATCCTGTTCGCGGCGCATTGGGATCATTTCGGCGTCGGTTCACCCATCGATGGTGACGCCATCTATAACGGGGCGCTCGACAACGCGACCGGCGTCGGCGCCATTATCGAGATTGCGGAGGCTTTCGCCACGATGGAGCCTAGGGCGCGTCGCTCCGTACTGTTCATCGCCACCACGGCCGAGGAACAGGGCCTACTGGGCTCCGCCTATTATGCGGCCAACCCCATCATCCCTCTGGAGAAGACCCTCGCGCTCATCAACGTCGACGGCCTCAACACATGGGGGCCCACCGAGGATGTCTTGATTGTCGGCTTCGGCAACTCGACCTTGGATGACACCCTGACAGAGGTGCTCGCTCGCGACGACAGAATCGTGGCCCCGGACGATGAGCCTGAGAAGGGCTACTTCTATCGTGCCGATCAGTTTCCCTTCGCGAAAGTCGGAGTGCCGGTCCTGTACACCGGCACCGGCGCGAAGTTCATCGGCAAACCAGCTGACTTCGCCGATGAGATCCGGCAAACCTATACCCAGATTCACTACCACCAGCCGAGCGACGAGTTCGATCCGGACTGGGACTTCAGCGGCGCCGAGCAGGACGTGCGGGCACTCTACGAGGTCGCCCTCATCCTGGCCCAGGGCGACGCGTGGCCGGAATGGAACGCCGGCACCGAGTTCAAGGCAGTCCGCGAGGAGATGATGAGCGGACACTGAGCCCGCACTTCTAGCCGGTAGTCCTCGACGCTTTCCGTCGCGAAATGCCGGCTAATCCCAGTCGGTATGGAAGCTGCCGTCGCGGTCGACGCGCTCGTAGGTGTGCGCGCCGAAGTCATCGCGCATGGCCTGAATCAGGTTGGCCGGCAGGCGCTCGCGCCGGTAGCTGTCCAGGTAGGCCAGCGCGGCGCTCAGCGCGGGAACGGGCACACCGAACGATAGGGCGGCGTTGACGGCAGCCCGCCAGTTGCCCTGCCGTTGTGCTACCGCAGTCCGCAAATCCTCGCTGACCAGAAGGTTGGGCAGGTCGTGTTGGCTCAGGAAGGCGGAACGAATGGGCTCCAGCAAGGCCGCACGGATGATACAGCCGCCGCGCCAGATTCGCGCCACCTCCGCCAGATCCAGCCCGTAGCCGTACTCCTGCGAGGCGGCTCGCATGAGCGCGAATCCTTGCGCATACGTGCAAATCCATGCGGCATACACGGCCTCGCGCACCTGTACAACGACGTCCTTCCGATCACCCGGTGAGGCCAGGTACTCCTCCTTCCACATGGGTGCGGCGGCCAGCCGTTCGTCCTTGATCGCTGACACCAACCGGGCGCTCACTCCCGCGCTGATGGCGGGCACCGGCACGCCAAGCTCCAGCGCGGTGATCACAGTCCACTTGCCGGTTCCCTTCTGGCCCGCACGGTCGAGAATCAACTCGACGAGGGGTAGGCCGGAGCCCTTGTCGTCGGGAAAATCGACGACCCTCGCGGCAACCTCCATGA
>CALAKE010000738.1 GCA_937922775.1 uncultured bacterium
CTTTCACCAGCATCTCACCGCTGGATGGCTCCGGCGTAGGGGCTTCCTCCAGGCGGATGTCCTGGTTGCTGTACCACATAGAAACCTTCATTCGGCTGACCCCGTCTGCCAGGAATCCCGCTTCATTCTGATTTCATATCGTTGTAGAACTGGAACGCCTTGTCGGGCGTCTCCCTGTCGTGGACCACGGCCCTGACCGCTTGGATCATGGCAGTGGGGTCCCCTGCCTGGAAAACATTCCGTCCCATGTCCACCCCGAATGCGCCCTGGTCGATCGCTTTCCAGGCGATGGTGAGAGCGTCCTTCTCTGGAACCTTCTTCCCTCCGGCAATGACGATCGGCACCGGGCAGGTCGCAGTCACCTTTTCAAAGCCCTCTTCGCAGAAATAGGTTTTGACCACATGGGCCCCGTTCTCCGCACACACCCGGGATGCCATACTCAGGTATCTCGAGTCGCGAGTGAGTTCCTTGCCGACAGCGGTGACCCCGAGAGTGGGTATACCGTACCTGGTGCCCTCGGAAACAGTCTGGCAGAGATTCTTGACAGTCAGTGCCTCGTACTTCCCGCCTACGGATACCATCACCGCCATCAGGGATGCATTGAGCCGGACCGCGTCCTCGATGTCCACTCCAATCACCTCGTCGTTGAGCTCGGTCAGTACGGTGGAGCCGGCGGAGACCCTGAGGGATATGGGCTTGTTATTGACCGGGGGAATGGCAGCCCGGAGCATGCCCCGAGTGCACATGAGGCAGTCCGCATATTCAACGATCGGGAGGATATTGATATCGATCCGCTCCAGCCCTGAGGTCGGACCCATGATGTACCCGTGGTCGAAGGCAAGCATGACGGTGTTGCCGGACTGCCTATCAAAGATCCTGGAGAGCCTGTCCTTCATTCCCCACTCCAGGTTATTGGAGCCTTTGAGTTCATAAACGGGATTGGGGACGGGGACACCAATGCCGTAGGTTGTTGCGTCTATGTTTCCATCGGTATCTGCCATTTATGCGCTCCTTGAACAGCGGGGGACTCCCCTGAATTCAGGTGGGTATCTTAACTTAGAATCAGAATGATCTGCAATCGGGCCGCAAGGTCCGCGAGATCTGTCTCTACCGCATCGGCGCGTTAGAGCGCGGGCCCGAGAAGGCGAAGCGCTGGTAAGCGTCGGCGGTGCAACCGGTATGTAGTCATGCAAAGACGCGATTTCCTGAAGGGCTCACTTGTTGCCGGTGTCGGTGCCGCCGGAACCGCACGTGCGGCTGGGGCGGCCTTTCCAAAACCTGAGACTACACCCACCCAGGGACCCGCCGATGCGCTCGTGACGCCAATCGATCTTCGATGCGAATCTGCCCGCAATCCACTCGGGATCGATGCGGTTCGTCCGCGTCTCAGTTGGAAGCTCGAGGCCGTCTCCGGAGCACGCAGTCAGAGTCAATCAGCTTATAGGATCACGGTAGCCAGCACAGAAGCTTCCCTGGCGGCGGGAGAGGCAGACTTGTGGGACAGCGGCAAGGTGTTGTCCGCTCGGCAACTTTTTGTCGAGTATGAGGGGCCACCACTCGCAAGTGGCAAGCGCTGTTTCTGGCGGGTTTTGGTGTGGGATCAGGACGGCCGATTTTCAGAACCGAGCGAGATATCCTGGTGGGAAATGGGATTGCTCTCTCCAGAAGACTGGACTGGTTTCTGGATCTCGGACGGGATCGAGCGACCGGAGGCGGAGGAGGTTCTTTACGAAGAAGATCCGGCTCCACTGTTTCGCAGGAGCTTCCAAGTAGACAAGTCAATCACACGAGCAAGGCTATACGCCGTCGGTTTGGGCTATTGCGAGCTTCGTATGAACGGCCGAGCTGTGTCGGATCGCGCTCTCGATCCAGCGTGGACGAACTTCGAAAAGCGGATCCTCTATACGTGCGATGATGTGACGGAAGAGTTGCAGATAGGCGAGAACGTTCTCGGAGCCATGCTAGGAAACGGCTGGTACAATCCACTCCCGATGCGCATGTGGGGCCGGATCAATATCAGAGAGTCTCTCGCGGTCGGGCGGCCTCGACTCTTGGCACAACTGGTCATCGAATACGATGATGGATCGACACAGACCGTTTCGAGCGACGAGGCGTGGAAGGTCACGTCCGGCCCGATCGTTCGAAACAGTGTCTATCTCGGCGAGGAATACGACGCTCGACTCGAGTTAACCGGCTGGGACCAACCTGGTTTCGACGACTCGGACTGGAGTTCAGCATCGGAAGAGGATTCTAACCTGGGCGAACTCCGCACCCTGCCGATTCCTCCAATTCGGGTAACGGCAAACCTCACCCCTGTCGGCATAAACGAAGTCTCGCCCGGAGTGTACATCTTCGATCTTGGTCAGAACTTCGCGGGTTGGGTCAGGCTTCGCGTTCAGGGACCGCGCGGCGCGACGGTCCGAATGCGCATGGGTGAGTGCCTCTACCCCGACGGCACGCTGAATCCCATGACGGCTGTCGCCGGGCAGATCAAGGGCCTGACCGAAGACGGGACACTTCGTGGAGGACCTGGAGCCCCCGAAATCGCCTGGCAGTCGAACACGTATACGCTACGCGGCGGCGGCCCGGAGGTATACACGCCTCGATTCACCTTTCACGGATTCCGCTACGTGGAGGTCACCGGATTTCCAGGCAGACCAACGCTCGAATCGATAGAAGGTAGCCGACTCAACACCGACGTTGAGACCGCGGGATCGTTTTCATGCTCGGACGAGCGATTCAGCCGATTGAACGAGATGGTTCAATGGACCCTTTTGAGCAACCTGTTCAGTGTGCAGTCCGACTGTCCGGGCCGCGAAAAATTCCAGTACGGCGGAGATATCGTAGCCACTAGCGAAATGGCCATCTTCAGTTTCGACATGGCTTCTTTCTACGCCAAGACGGTGGCCGATTTTCGAGACGCGGTGCGTGGCACAGGCTGGTTCCCCGAGACGGCGCCGTACGTCGGAATTGCGGCGGAGAACTACGTCGAGGAGGCGGGCCCAATCGGCTGGGGCCTCGCGCACCCTCTGTTGCTGGCTCAGCTGTACCAGTACTACGGCGACAGGCAGATCGTAGACGAGCACTACAACGCAGCCCGCACCTGGGTCGACCTGCTGGAACAACACTCGGACGGATATATCATCGATCGCTGCATCGGCGATCACGAGAGTTTGGATCCGAAACCGATCGAGCTGATCGCCACGGCGCACTTCTTTCAAGCGGCGTCGCTCATTGCCGGGTTTGCGAACATTCTCGGGCGCTCTCGGGAGGAAGCTCGGTACCGGCAGCTTGCCCTCGAGATCAAGAACGCGTTCGTCGAGCGTTTTTTGGAGCCGGGTACAGGAAGATTCGGAGTCGCAACGCAAGCCGCACAGGCTACGGCCCTGCATCTGGGCCTCGTACCTGAAGGCGAAGTCGAACAGGCCGTTCAGCGTATGGTGGACGAGGTGCTCGTCACTCATGGCGGCCACATCGCCACCGGCATATTCGGCACGAAATATCTGCTGGACGCCCTCTCCCGAGCCGGTCATGCCGACGCGGCCTATGGGCTGGTCAACGAGCCCTCTTATCCCGGATGGGGCCACATGATTGAGCGAGGGGCGACCACGATCTGGGAGACCTGGGCCGAGAGCGACAACGTCTATTCGCAGAACCATCCGATGTTCGGGTCGGTGAGTGAGTGGTTTTACAAATCTCTTGCTGGAATCAGGCCGGAGGAAGGCGCGATCGGTTTTGATCGTTTTCGGATCGAGCCAAACATGCCGGCGGGCCTGGAGTGGGTCGAAGCGAGCTACGAGTCAGTGCGAGGAACCGTCAGAAGTAGCTGGAGGCTCGAAGAAGACCTGCT
>CALAKE010000739.1 GCA_937922775.1 uncultured bacterium
CGCATCGAAGCGCTTCCCCAGGTGGTCTCCGCCTCCGCTGTCAGCATGCGCCCCATCCGGGGCGGAAACACCAACATGGCGATCGTGACGGAGGAGCAGTTCGGCAACGAGGAGGCAGTTCAACTCGCCGACTGGCGGCAGACCACACCGGGCTACTTCGAAACCATGGGGATTCCCCTGCTTCGTGGCAGGCTGTTCACCGACCAGGACGAGAACAAGCCGCCCGGAATCGCGATCATTAGCCAAGCTCTGGCCGATCGCCTGTGGCCAGGGGAAGATCCTATTGGGAAGCGAGCCAGCTTCTGGCTTAGCCCCGAGTACGTCGGCGAGATTGTCGGGGTCGTCGGCAACATGAGGGAGCGAGGGCTGGAAGATGACCCGAGGATGGCCATCTACCTCCCCTACAACTACCGGGGATGGACCCCCGCTCACTTCGTGGTTCACACACGGACGGAGCCGCACTCTCTGGTACCCGAGCTCAGGGCACTCCTCGCACAGATCGACCCCAACCTGCCGATCAGCAGAGTCCAGACTCTGGAGGAGTTGATTGCCGACAATACCTCGGCGCGGAAATTCAACGCCCTCTTGATGTCGGTGTTCGCCGCCGTTGCTCTCTTGCTCGCCCTGGCGGGAATCTACGGGGTGCTCGCTTTTGCGGTGTCGAAGCGAACCTCGGAGATTGGCATTCGCGTCGCGCTCGGAGCTAGCCCGGAAAACGTCCTGCGCATGGTCGTCGTCCAGGGAATGCGCCCGGCCCTCTTCGGCATTGCGGTCGGCCTGCTGGGCGCCCTCTGGCTCGCCAGCTTCATGGAGAGCCTCTTGTATGGGGTGCAAACGACTGATCCCCTGACCTACCTCGGTGTGGCCGCCGTGTTCTTGGTCGCCACAGCACTCTCGTGCTATTTCCCCGCGCGCCGGGCCTTGAGCGTGGACCCTGTGGAGGCACTCCGGCAGGAGTAGAGAGCAGGTCATCTCCTCTCCCCGCAACGCGGCCGGAGGCGGGGCTTCCTTGTGCGCCAGCTCAATTAGGCCTACAATGTGAACATTGTGCACGAACCTCCCGAGACCTGCAGTTTGGGCGCTCCGTGCCGATCTACCCCACCTTTCAGTGAGATCCCAGATGATCGAAAAGACCTTTCTCGGGGAATTCGAGCAGATGGTGCTCCTGGCCATTCTGCGTATTGGCGACGAGGCGTACGCTGTTCCGATTCGCGGCGAAATCGAGGAAAGAGCGGAGCGCCGGGTGTCGCGCGGCGCACTGTACACCACCCTCGAGCGGCTCGAGGCTAAAGGCTTCGTGGAGTCTGCCATGGGGAGCCCAACCCCAGAGCGCGGCGGACGGTCGCGCCGGATCTACGCGGTGGCTGCGCCAGGCCTCGAGGCTTTGGAGAACTCCCGCGCGGCAATGGCAAACCTCTGGCAAGGGCTCGATTCCGTCACGGATGAGTCGAGATGAGGGGAAACCACTCATCATCTGACCGAGGCGACTTGCGCGGGCGGCGAAGTCCGCCTCGTGCTCTCGAGCAAATCCTGAGTGCCCTGCTACCGGGTGGCGACTTCGCTTTCGCTATTCTCGGCGACCTCGAGGAAGAGTATCACCAGGTCGCTCGTGCTACCTCCGGCTTTCAAGCTGCCTGCTGGTATTGGTACGAGGGTCTGCGGCTGGCGTCGCGCTACGGATGGCGGCGAGTCAGGCGGGGCTCTCAGGCACCGCGCGAGCCGGCTCGCGGCCAGACCGGAGGCGAACCGACCTACTCACCGCACGGCCCACCCATCCAACCCCCGCTCCCCCGGGGCAAACAACCGATGAATGCCTACTTGGACGACCTCCTGCGCGACTCCGTATACGCGGTTCGCACGCTGAAAAAGCGGCCTGGATTTGTCGCAATCAGCGTTCTCGTGCTCGCCATCGCCATTGGTGCTGTCACCGTGATGTACAGCACCCTCGACGGCGTGGTTCTGCGCTCCCTCCCCTACGAAGAGCCCGACCGGCTCATATCGGTCTTTTCCGTTACGGATCAGGGAAGGGAGAACACTACCTCCGCTCTCGACTACTACGACTATCGCGACCAGAGTGATGTCTTCGAAAACCTCTCCGCCCGGTGCTGGTGCATGCCCGGACGGGTGATCACCGGGGAGGACGAGCCGGAGCGAGTGACCAGCACCTTCGTCTCGCCCAACTTCTTCGCGACGCTCCGGGTCTCTCCATTGATAGGAAGAAGCTTCACGGAGGAAGAGGCGCTGCAAGAGGGACCGCAGGTGGTGGTTCTGAGTCACGGCTACTGGCAGCGACGTCTGGGCGGTGATCCTGAAATCGTCGGCACGACCATGACCATCGATGGCCAGCCCTTCGAGGTTGTCGGTGTTCTTCCGGCGGATTTTCGCTTTTCGGATCAGGTCGAGCTGTGGATGCCGATGCGCCGTGGCGATGGTCTGACCAGCGGGCGCGGCAACAACAACTTCCGATTGCTCGGCCGGCTGGCTGCCGACGTTACTCCCGAGGAGGCCCAGTCACAGATGGATGTCCTGGCGGCTCAGATTGCCGAGGCCTACCCGGATTCCAAACGCGACTGGGGCATCAGGCTCCGGCCGCTCCACGAGGTGATGTTCGGCGACCTGCGGCCGGTGATGATGGTGCTGATGGGAGCAGTTGGGCTGTTTCTGCTCATTGCCTGCGCAAACCTCTCGTCTCTCTTCCTGGCCCGTGTGACATCGCGGCACAGTGAGATCGCTGTGCGGCTATCGTTGGGAGCGCCGCGGTCGGCGGTCATCCGGCAATTGCTCGTCGAGAGCTTTCTGGTTGCAATCGCGGGAGCCGCTGTCGGCTTGCTGCTGGCGCGCTACGGTATCCGTGCCGTGCGGGCATTCGGCCCGGCGAACCTGCCACGCCTGGATACCCTCGCGATCGACGGCAAGGCCCTCGTCTTCGCTGCGATGGTTACGGTTGTAACGGCCCTGTTGTTCGGCATGTTGCCCGCTATTCGGGGCACGCGAGTCAGTCTGGTGCAGTCGCTGAAGGAGGGGAGCCAGAGCACCGACACAGGCCAGAGTCTGCGCATGCGCGGCCTTCTGGTTGTCGCCCAGGTGGCATTGTCTCTCATGTTGCTGATTGGCGCCGGGCTTCTGATTCGCAGCTTCTTGACGTTGTCGAACGTCGATCCCGGGTTCGAGGTCAGCAACCTTCTGACTTTCGACCTGCAGCCGCCTCAGCAGCAGTACAGCACCGGGGAAGAGATGGCGCTCTATTTCGCCCAGGTACAGGAGGAGGTGCGCGCCGTGCCGGGGGTCATTGGCTTCGCCGGCGTGGAGCAACTGCCGCTCCTCGGCGGCCCCTGGAATTACGTGTGGCCGGCGGACAATCCTCCCTCAGATCCCGCGGATCGCATCGGGGCCACCCGGCGACGCGCTTCGGTCGGGTACTTCCGCACCATGGGAATCCCCCTCATCGCGGGCCGTGCCTTCGAGGCCACGGATACTCCGGAGTCTACGAGGGTGGCCGTCATTAGCGAGGAGCTCGCCCGTCGCGCGTTTCCCGAGGGCGACGCTCTCGGCAAGGGCATCGTTCTCACCTTCACCGACGGCGACGCGTTTCAGGTCGTGGGCATCGCCGGAGACCTGGCCGATTATGGTCTCGGCAGGGAACCCGCGCCGATCTTCTACGTCCCGCACCGGCAGTTCCCGACGCCGGTGCTGCGGATGGCCTTGCGCTCCGACGGAGACCCACTTGCACTGCTTCCATCCGTCCGCGAGCGGATTTGGCAGCTCGACAGCGACGTACCGATCAGCAACGTCAGAACGATGGAGTCGATTGCCGCGAACTCGACGGCGCAAGGTCGCTTTCTGACCACACTGTTGGTCCTGTTCGCCACCATGGCCCTGATTCTGGCGTCGATGGGCCTTTACGGCGTGCTCGCCTACTTCGTCAGCCAGCGGTCCCGTGAAGTGGGGATCCGGATAGCATTGGGCGCCACGTCGAACGATGTGGTCGGCGCTGTCGTTCGCCGCGGCATGATCTTGACGGGCATCGGCGCGTTGCTGGGAATCGGCGGCAGCATCGCGCTGTCTTCTCTCATCGCGAGCTCGCTGTACGAGATCAGAGCGACGGACCCCGCGACCTATGTCGCCGTCATCGCCATACTGCTCATGGTTGCCCTGGCCGCTTGCCTTCTACCTGCCCGCCGGGCTGTGCGAGTCGATCCGGTGATCGCGCTGCGCTCCGAGTAGGCTGGGCTCATCTGTAGATCACGGGACGCGAACTGACCTGGGTGTCGGCTACTCGTGCCGTAGGGCCTCCATTGGATCTACGACAGTGGCCCGACGAGAGGGCAGGTAACAAGCCACCAGGCCCACGGAGCTGAGCACGACAATGACGATCGCGTAGGTGAGCGGGTCTGTCGGCTGAACCTCGAACAGGAGTCCTTGCAGGAATCGCGTCAGGGCGAGCGCCAGACCCAGCCCGGTGACGACGCCGATGAGGATTGCCTTGAAACCGGAGGTGACAACCATTTTCAGGATGTCGGCTCGATCTGCCCCCAGTGCAACACGCACCCCGATCTCGTGGGTGCGCTGGCTCACGGCGAGCGACACAACGCCGTAGACACCAACGACTGCCAGGAGCAAGGCGAGGATCGCGAACCCGGTGAGCAGGATCGCATTGAACCGCTGCTGGGTGATCGTACCCGCGAAGATCTCCTCGACTCTCCTCACATCTTCGATGGGCAAAGAAGAGTCGACGGACCAGACCTGCTCCTTCAGTAGCGGGATGAGAGCACTTGGATCATCGGCGGCTCGAACGATGAATACGCCATAGCTCGGACTTCGCTCCGAAAAGGGAAAGTAGAGCTGCAGGCGGTCGGGGTCGTCTTCGAGCGAGAACGCCTTCACGTCGGCGGTCACACCAACGATGGTTCGCCATCCATCCGGTGAATAGGAGGGCACGCCGCTCTGGAAAAGGATGCGATTGCCGACCGCTTCTTCCTCGGGAAAGTACCTGCGCGCGAACGCCTCGTTCACCACCACGGATACCTTGCCGGCATCGGTGTCCTGCTCCAATAGAGGACGGCCCGATCGGATGGGTGCCCGTATCGTCGAGAAGTACTCGGGCGACACGAAGTTACCGGTCATCACGAGAGTGGGATTGTCGTCGGGCACCTCGTGCCCTTCGACCTCGATGGTGCCGAAGAGCGCGGAGAGTCGAGGAGGCACTCCCCTGCCCAGCGCCACGCTTTCTACCCCACCGAGCTGCCGCATCCGGCTGGCTACGTCCTCGAAGAAGGCCACCTGAGAGGGAGCCTCGGGGTATCGCTCCTCGGGGAGTGACACCCGAATCACGACTAGATTCTCCGAGTCGAATCCGGGATCTACCTGCTGCAATCTCAAGAAGCTGTTCACGACCAAGCCGGCTCCCAGAAAGAGGAGAAGCGCCAGGGCTACCTCCAAGGAAACGAGCGCCTGGCGTGCCAGGAACCGCCGCGCTCCGACCCATACCGCTTCGCTTCCTCGCGCCAGAAAGCGGGCGACACCCAGTGAACGGAGCTGGATCGTCGCCGCGAGCGTGAACAGAATTCCGACCAGAAAAGCGAGACCGAGTGTATAGACGAGCGCGAGAGGTTCGAGCTCGACGCCGCGCAGCCGAACTAGGTCTCCTTCGTAGAGCCCGGCCACCACGTCGAGGCTCCACCGCGCCAAGAGCACCCCGATCGCCGCGCCGACCAGAGAGAGGAGCAGGCTTTCGGTCAGCAGCTGACGTCCTACTCGGACCCACCCAGCTCCGAGCGCGGCGCGGATGGCGAATTCACGGCCACGGACGACCCCTCGCGCCAAAAGCATATTGGCAATATTGGCGCAGGCGATCAGCAATACGAGCCCGACCGTGGCATAGAGCACCCATAGGCCCGTTTGAAGGTCCTGCGATACAAGCTCCTGCGGAGCGCTCGCCGAGGCCATCCATCCCTCATCAACGATTCCCTCCGCGA
>CALAKE010000740.1 GCA_937922775.1 uncultured bacterium
CGGCAGGTCGTGGTGCCCCGTCGTGAGAACCACCTGGACATCCATCCTTGCCAGAGTCGTGATGCATGCTTCCAGCACGATCTCCGAGTCCCAGGCCGTTCTTTTCGACCCGTACCGGGGATTACCGGAATATACCCAGACCACGGGTCTGTCATCGTCGAGATGGTCCAACCAGGAAGGCGGTACAGCGTCGGGATCCTGCCATAGGATCGGGCCCACGTATGCGCAGCCCGTAGTGTCAGGAATGGGGTCCGTCTCCGGTGTGCCCACGATCAGAGTCAAATCGCCCAAATTGAGATCGTCCAACTTCGAGATGGAGGCCAGCCCATATCCGGCGAGGACCTTATTCGCCGCTGGAGTAGCGGATGGAAGACCATCCGGTGGCTCCTTCCACCAGATGAATCCCGGGTTACCAGGATGGGCGTCGGCCTGGATCACGGTAACCAGGGGTTTGTCGAGTGCGCGCGCCGCGATGCAGGCAAAGGGATTCCAAAAATCGACTACGGCCTCTGGCTGGACCTCGACGATCAACCTCTTCAGAGCTTCACAGTTTGCACGCACGAAGTTCGCGTTCATCAAGCCGGCCATTGCGGCGGCGTGATCCATGCTCCACGTTTCCGGGGAAGATCGTGCAAACCTGACGGGCGCAGCGCGTGCGAGTTCCCAGATAAAGCTCAGTGCGCCGCCATACTCATCCCTCACCCGTTTCGACCGGAGCAGTCGAGCCAGGCCAACGGGATTCAGCTTTGCCGCGCCGACTTCATAGATCGGGTGTTTGGGCCGCAGGTTCTCGAAACCCGCCTCGGCTATCAGTATCCGGGGAGCCCTTCCGGGGCTACAGAAGACGATTTCGTGCCCTCTCTCCGACAGCTCTCTGGCGATCGGAAGTGACCGGGCCAGAAGGCCAAGATCGTTCGTCGGCAGCGTGGTGAAGAGGAACCTGGCCACTTTTCGGGCTTTCCCTTCCGAGCACTCAGGGGCCGGAATACAGCTCCGTGCTCAAGTACTTCATGCCAGAATCAACGGCGACTGTGACAACTGTCTGGTCAGGCCCTAGGCGTTCGGCGATTCGCAACGCAACCGCCACATTCGCACCCGTGGAAGTTCCTGCGAAGACACCTTCCTGCCGAGCGAGCTGGCGGGCGGTCGCCATCGCTTCTCGAGTCGATACAGTCTGGATCTTGTCGGCGAGCGATTCGTCCCACAGGGGCACGACAAAGCCGGCACCTGTGCCCTCGATCTTGTGAGATCCACTCGATTCCCCCGACAAGACGGCTGACTCCTCGGGCTCTACCGCGACGATGTGCACTGCCTCGTCATGCTCCCGGAGACGCGTCGACACGCCCCGCAGGGACCCGCAGGTGCCGACGCTCTGAACGAAGGCGCTGAACCGCCCGTTCGCCTGCTCCGAGATTTCATCGGCCATCCGCGCGTAGCTGGACACCTGGTCGTGATTGTTGAGTTGGTCCGTCCAATAACTTCCGGGTGCGGAGGCAAGCGCTCTCGCTGTCTCGATCATCTCGAGAATCATTTCCTTGGTTGTTTCGCCCGTCGGACTGGGGACAAGTGTAAGCTGAGCTCCCAACGCCGACATGTGATCCCTCTTCTCCTTGCTGGCCGCTTCCGACGTTACGATCTGAAGAGGGAAACGCTTCGCAGCGCACACGAAGGCCAGCGACACACCGGTGCTCCCGCCCGTGTATTCGACAACCGAGCCGCCAGGTAGCAACCGTCCATCAGCCTCGGCGGCCTCGACCATCGCGAGCGCCATCCGGTCCTTCATGCTTCCCGTAGGTTTTTCGTATTCGAGCTTGAGGAGGATTCTGGCGCTACCCTCCGGGACCAGATGCTGCAGGAGAATGAGCCTCGTTCGACCGATGAGCTCGAGCACCATCTGTCTCCAATCGAGTCTATTTCTGAAAGGGGCGGGAACGTCGGCAGGGGATTCCGTGCTGAGCGAGCACGTCCAGGACCCTCTCGCGATCCACCATCTCGACGTGGACCTCGCCTGAAAACGCGTCCGAGACATGGGACTTCCAGAACCGTCGAAGGGGGTTCGAATCGTTCAAAGGCAGGTAGAATTTGAATCCGTCGCGTGTCGGCACAACGTGGCTCAGCTGATCCAACTGGAAGACGCGTTCGAATTCTCCCGGCTCCTTCTTGCCGAGCGGTCGATGCTCGAGGTATCCCCCTGTCAGTCGATACTCGACCCGGCCGCTCACCCCGGGGATGAGCGAGAAGATGGCGCCGACCGCGGCAAGCGCCAGCGCCTTCACGCCAGTCATGGATTGAAATACGAAATATGACAGCGCGATGAAGGTGACAAAAACCACAGCCACATATAGCAAAATGATCGGGTTCATCTTTCGCGCCGACCAGTAACACAGAATCTCCGGCCCGTCGTCGCTCTCGGGTATGGCGTCCGGATCCATCTGTCGAACCTCCGCGTGAGTTTCACTCGACTCTATTCCCGCCGAGTGGCCGGGATCAATTCGCCGTCGATTCGGTTCAGCGGCAGTGGTCCTGACGTGGCTAAAGGTATGACAAGGCGGCAGCCAAGATAACCGTCAGGAGCAATATGGCCAGGGCTGCACGGGCATGGGCCCTGAAGTGCTCGGAAGAGTCCTTGTAGTCCTCCTTGCTGGTGCCGGGGATGATCACGAATCCGGGAGTAATCCGGCTGACGACCAGCCAGTCGAGGATCACCAGGTCGCCCAACGTGGCAGCCGAAAAGAGGGCTACTAGATTGAGGAAGGCAACCCAGAACGGGATCTCGCCAGCGAGCCTGGACTTCAGCAGAAGAGTGGAATAGACCGGGAAGCCGAAGGCGAAGATCAGCCAGGGCACACCGACAATCAGCGCCAGTTTCTTCTCCGCCGGCGTCTGCGGCGGGACCTTCGACCTGACTGCCTCCGGATAGTCGGTGTATCCCCAAACCCGGGGACTCGTGCTGACCATCATCACGAGCAGGTATGCCGTAGCGGCAACCCCATAGAAGAGGCTGTGCGTCAGAATGTGAGTCGAGATCATGATGTCCGCCCGGTTTGCCTGAGGTGTGCCAGGCTCAGCAGCAACATCACCGGACTAGCCATTACCTCCTCTCGCCACCGCGTTGAAACCTCGGGCCACAAGGGCGATGACCGCTCCACAGAGGAAGCCGAACGCGCCGAAGATGACCGGCATACCGACGAGGGCTCCGAAAGCCATCGCCGTGCCCCAGTTCAGGCCAATCGTGAGCATGTCTACAAAGAACCCACCGACCGAGTACAGCACGCCACAAACCAAGCCGACGTAGGCCATCCACCTGGCTAGCCGAGTTGCTGTGGGGAGAATCTCCATCGGAATGCCTCCGCTAGCCGAAGAACCTCTCGATCATCGACAGACTGTTGAGGACACCGTGCGCAACGATCGGCGCCCATAGGTTGCGCCCGAAAGCAACGTAGGCGAGACCCATGATCAAGCCAATCAAGACGACGATGAAAGCACCCGAGACGCCATGTGAGGGCGAGTGCCTGAAGCCGAATATGGCGGCCTGGCTCACCACCGCGAGAATCGCTGGTACCGGGAACGGGATTCTGGAGAAGAGTCCCTCGAACCTCGTGAGCGAGAAGCACCGATCCTGCAGCTCCTCGAAGAAGGACTCGATCCAAACAAAGAAGAGGATCGAGAGGAGGGCGGCGATATTGCCCTCGATCCCAGCGAAACGAGTATCTGTGCTCTCAATGGCCGGGTCGGTGCTTGCCGCGGAAGGAGCGGCCTCTGTCGGGGGGAACCAGGACTCGAGTACGGGCTCGAAGATCACGACAGATGCGACGACGAGAACTAGAATGAGAACCACCGCCGCCGCCATCTTCACGAAGCTCTCGGGCCGGCGGAGGCCCAGACTCCTCCACGACTCTCCTCTCACTCTCAACCGCCATGTCGCGACGCCCAGGGTGACGACGGAGTACATCAAGCCGTTTCCGACAAACCCGAGCCCCGGCACGGTCACGGTCCGGATGAGGAACATGGCGGCCAGGAAGAAGCCGAGATCGATCAGAGCGGCCCTCGGGTCGGATAAAGCTGCTCGTTGGTCGGAGACTGCTGGCGTACTGCTTTCCATAACGACGGATTTCCTAGGCCTAGATCGTTTGAGCCAGTTGCAGTAAGTGGTCAAGCGAGGACTACATCATGCGTGATCGTTGTGGCTGCTCGAGTCGTAGACGGCAATCGTGGCAGCGTCCCGGAATTGGTTGTTGTTTTGCCTAATCTGTATTGCCAGGTAGATCAGGGTCGCGATGACGCCGATCGCGCCAAGAAGAGCAGAGATCGAACCCAGAGCTTCCCAGTTCATGAAGACTCCACCTTTCTCGTCACTGGCTCCCACCTCCCGCTCTTCAACCCGAACTGCGACCCGGAGAGACCCTCGTGCTCGCGTCGGAGCGGTTCGTATTCCGGGTTCGTGGCGTAGTCGCCCCAAATGCCGAGCATGAGTTTCAAGCCCTCGACATTCTCCGGGTACTGTCCCTGGTCGTCCGTTTCGTTGATCCAGTTTTCCAGGATTGCCGCATACTCAGCCCGCACAGATTCGTAGTCCGGGTCTGCCGCCAGGTTGTTCAACTCGAAAGGGTCGATCTCGAGGTCGTACAGCTCCTCCGCGGGTCGTTCGTCTGAGAAGAAACGCGCCTGATCCGCGTTCAGTCGGCCCTCGGCGTGCAGTTGCCGCATCACCCGAACGAACTCAACACCATCGACGTCCATGTACGTCGTCTGCGTGTACGGTCGATCCGTGAGGAAGTTGCGGAGGTACTTGAACCGCCTTGAACGAACCGACCGAATCCGGTCGATAGTGAAGTCACACCGATCCCGCGTGGAGATGACGAACATACGCCCGTCGAAATCCTCGGCGAAGATGTCGACGCCTTCCATGTAGTCGGGAATCGGGATCCCGGCGAGCGAGAGCGCACTGGTGCCGAGGTCGATGCCGCTGATGAGCGCGTTGTCGGCGGTTCCGGCCTGCAGCGCCCCCTGCTCGCGGAAGTCGGCAATGATGAGCGGCACATGCAGGCCGCCATCGTAGAGGAACTGCTTATTTCGCGTGATTCGCATCCCGTGATCGGAGAAGAAGAAGACGATCGTGTTCTCGAGCAGGTTGTTGTCCCGAAGCTCGTCCAAGATCTGTCCGACCTTCCGGTCAGTGATCTGGATCGCATCCAGATGGTCGGCGTATTCCTCCACAATTGCCGGATGGGCGGGCAGGTAGGGCGGTAGCTCGACGGCGGCCCGATCGACGGGCGTCGCGACCAACTCATCGAACGTGGACGAGAAGATTTCCTTTCCGCCGCGCAATTGAATCTGCCCGAAGAACGGCTGCCTCTCCTTCAGGTCGGCGAGGTCGATCCGGTCACCACGCAGCCCATAGAGCGGATGTCGCGAGTAGGGCTGGTCGTAGAGATCGTTGCGGTTGTAGGCGAAGTTGTAATCGTCCTTGCCGTTATTGAATGAGAAGTACCCGGCTGCGTTGAACACCTCCGGTATGGTCTGAAATCCCTCCGGAAGGTGAATCGCCGACTCCTC
>CALAKE010000741.1 GCA_937922775.1 uncultured bacterium
TCCTTCGGCAACCAACCCTTCGGGGCACAGGCGACGCAATAGTCGATCGCATCCATCAGGGTGTACTCGTTGGAATGCATCAGCAGGTCGGCCCGGGCCCGGCAGGAGCGGAAGGCAGTCTGCAGATAGACGATCTCGCGACCGCGCTGCGGCCTGCCGTCAAGGTAGCCCGCGTGCATCAGCAGCTCCTCGAGGCCGAACGCCCAGCCCTCGGAACGGATCATGCCGATCGCATATAAACGCTCGCCGCCACGGATCGGACGATGGTCGCGGTCATAGCGCTCATGATCGAGCCAGTGGCCGATAAACTCGTGCGTCTGCTCGGGCATAGGCTCCCGATCGGCGGTGTTCTCGAAATAGTCGCGCACCTCCGGTAGCGGGCCCGGATCCGGGGCCGGCCCCAGGTAGGCGAGAGAATCCAGGTAGTCGGGCACAGTGAAGATCTCGTCGTCGATGATGAACTGCACGACGGTATCGAGCGCGTCCTTCTGGCGCTCCCAGTGCTCGTAACGCTCCCGCACCGGCTCCAGCGGCGGCAGATCACGATTGCGATTCTCCTCCAGCTTGAGAAACGCCCACACCCGGTCATCCTCCCGCTCGACAATGTCCAGCATGTCCTGCCAGGTGTAGGGAACCAGCAGGACGTTCTGCAACATCCAGGTGTAGTTGTCGACGCCGATGCCCGCCTCCGCGGTCATGGTGTCGAGGTTGGCCTCGAGCCACGCGCCGTACTCACGCACGGTGGCGGCGCCGCGCTCTGCGTCGGCCACCAGATCTGGGTGGTGTTCGGCCAGC
Organism: uncultured bacterium; assembly: GCA_937922775.1. Classification (GTDB taxonomy): domain Bacteria; phylum Acidobacteriota; class UBA890; order UBA890; family UBA890; genus CALAKE01. Next base: position 796 of record CALAKE010000741.1, read on the forward strand.
CTCGGAATGAGATCGGTGTAAATCTCGATTTCTTCATCGAGGTAGTGAATCGCCAGCCGGGCCAGGTCACCCGGCACGTCCCGAAGATTCTCCTTGGCCTGTTCGTAGACTGCGGGTATGGCCTGCAGGCGATTCCTGAAGCTCTCGAGCTGGTCATCGGGCATCGGCCATTCGCGCGTCCTGGGCAGGGTGGCGACTCGAGTGGGCCCCGCCCCCCGCTGCGACTGCAGGTAGAAGCCGGGATCACGAGACCATGGCCGCAGCACGCGGAGGTAGAAATCGAGTCCGTTCATCTCGGCACGCACTACGAGGTAGTCGATCTTCTCGGCGACCGGCCACGAGTCGACATTCAGCGCATCGAACCGCTGTCTCAGATCCACCAGGCCCTGACGCCTGGCCTCGATGGCGGGCGGCGTGTAGTCGGGAACATCGCCGACGAGCTCGGGGGCTTGGAACTCACGAAACTCCAGGAACAGATCGACGAGCTCCTGGTAGCTCGAGGCCAGCCCCCCGTTGGACGAATCGGCCTGCTGCTCGACACCTGCAGGAGCACAAGAAAGCACCAGAACCGCGACAAGAGCGATGGGTGCAGATCGTCTGAACATGGTCAATCCTCCTGCTGCTTCGGGGGTTCGAATGTCGGATAGAGGTTCGATGAGCGCGTGTCCGTGATCTTCAGCAACCCGGTGCCGTCGGCATTCATGACGAAGAGCTCGAACGCCTCCCGCTCGCCGCCGCGATCGGAGCAGAAGGCCACCCTGCGACCGTCATGGGAGATTGCGGGAGCACGATCGTCGGCAGGGTCCCAAGTCAGGCGCGTCGGCTCCGTGCCCTCGGCGTTCGTCATGTAGATTTCGGAGTCGCCATCCATTCCGGACTCGAAGGCCAGCTTCGAGCCGTCAGGTGAGAGTCGAGGGTCGCCGATATGGGCGCCGAAGTGAGTCAAGCGGGTGGGATTGCCACCGTCCACGTCGATCCGGTAGATCTCCGGTGGACCGTCTCGGAAGGTATCGAAGACGAGGCTACGGCTATCGGGGGTCCAGGAGACGTACCCTTCATCGACGTCGTTGTGGGTCACTCGTCTCACATTGCCGCCATCGGCATCCATGACGTAGACCTGAGCGTTGTCGCTCTCACGCCCTGCGTCGAAGGCGATTCTCGTGCCGTCCGGCGAGAGCTTCGGGAAAGCGTAGCCGGCACCATCGGTGGTGATCCGGCGCACGTTGGTGCCGTCGGCGTTCATGATGAAGACATCGCCGCGGCTCCCCCCGCTTGCCTGCCCGGAGCTGCCCCCTGCCTCGCCCCGGTCCGAAACGAACACGATCTCGGAGCCGTCCGCCGACCAACTCGGCATGCCATCGTAGCCGGAACGATTGGTCAGGTTCGCCGCTGCCGAGCCGTCTTCGTTGATGACGAAGACCTCTGAGTCACCGTCGACAACCGACTCGTAAAGGATGCGGCGTAAACCCCGTGTGGCAGGCTTGTGACGGGCGAATTCAGGCTCCCGTCCGGGGTCGATCGCAACGCGGAAACCCATGTGGTCGTCGCTGCTGAAGTACTCGTCGCCGGTACGCGCGGCGGAGCGCAGGTTGTGCCCATGCTCGGGAGAGAGGTGGCCCGACCTATCCACCCACGACCCGCCTCGATTGACGCGATCGATACGCGGTTCGCCACCATCGTCCAGAGCATCCTCGGGGCCGCTGGGATTCTGCCGCGGCGAGCGAGAATAGAAATCGGGGTCGTACCAGTCGTAGACCCATTCGCCCAGGTTTCCGGCCATATCCAAAAGGCCATAGGGCGACCTGCCCGCCGGGAATGCCCCCACTGGAGAGGTCTCCGTGTGGCCATCGTCGATCTCGGGGTCGGCCGGGCGTGCGTCGCCGTACTTGTTGAAAAAGTTGGCGTCGGCGTAGTTGGCCCGGCTGCCGTTCGGCGGCTCGTTGCCCCAGGGATAGATACGCTCGTCGATCCCTCGTGCGCCCTTTTCCCACTGCGCCTCGGTAGGAAGTTGGAAGTCGACGCCGATCTCACCCGACAGCCAGCGGCAGAACTCATTAGCGTCGGTCCAGCTCACGCTGCCAACGGGATGATCGTCGCTCTGTTCGAAGTAGGTGTTGTTCCAGCGACCATCGAGCACCGGCTCCCATCCATCGCCGCCTTCGGTTCCGCTGCCCACATACTGCCAGGAGCCGTATCCTCTCTCGGCGTCGGTGACATAGCCAGTGGCCTCGATGAATTCACGGAACTGGCCCACCGTGATCATGTACGTGCTCAACCAGTAGCCATCCAGATAGACCTCGTGAACCGGGACCTCATCTTCGAGCCCCGCCTCGGATCCCATCTTGAAGGTACCTGCGGGGATGTAGGCCATGACGATGCCGTGATCGAATCGAGCCTCCCAGACTCCCAGATCGTTCTGCTCCATCCTTGTCGCTGTGAGGGCGAGATCGGCAACCTCCCCGGGCATGGGTGCGCCTGAGTCTGGGGGCTGCTCGGGGGAGCCGCCCGGGTCGCATGCGGCGACTACGAAGAGAATGCCCGCGCACCCGATCATCATGATTGTGCGTCCGGCCAGCATCCGCTGCTCTCCTTGTCAGATTCCGTTTGTGCATCGTCGCACGCACGGGAGTGGCGCCGCTCAAACCCTGACTACCAGGTTCCCCGCCTGCTGTCCACGGCGGAGCAATGGGACAGGATGCACATTCAATACAATCTTAGCGCCGCGGTCCAGGTCCTTGCAGCTCTCCTGGAAAGCCAACGATTACAGGTAGTTCAGCCGGACGATGGGAATCTGGAGGGTTCTCATTGTTTTTTGAGTACAGAATCCGAAATCAGTTTCGCGATGCCCTGAGTCGGCTATAATGGCTGCTTGGTCGCCCGGCCTGCTGTCGTTTAAGGAGCCGGGACTTATGCAGGTTGACCTGGACCCCGGTGCTCATGCGCTGCACGCTCTCCTGGAGCTGGACTCTAGCCATCGGACTCAGCCTCGTCAGCGCCGGTTGCGCCGCCTCCGACGACAAGATCGTCCTGAAGGTCGCCCATAACGGAAGCGCTGAGCACCCGTACCAGGTCGGCTTCGAGACCTTCAAAGAGGTGCTCGAGAGGGAGACCGATGGGCGCGTCGAGGTACAGATCTTCGACAACGCTCAACTCGGCACCGAGGAAGAGGCGAGCTTGATGGTGGAGCTCGGTGCACTGGCTGCATCGGCGGCAAGCGCCGGTGGTGGGCTGGCACCTTTCACACCCGAGGCCGAGCTCTTCAACTTTCCATTCATCTTCCGCGACCTCGACCACTTCTACCGTGTCCTCGATGGTCCCCCCGGGGAGCGGGTCGGCAGCGTCATCGAGGAAGACCTCGATTCTCTCGTCCTGGGCTGGTGGTTCTCCGGGGTGAGAAACACCTGGAACTCACGGCGACCGATTCTGACCCCCGCCGACATGCGAGGCCTGAAGATCAGGGTCATGTCCAGCCCGGTTCTGATCGAGACCTTCAACGCGCTAGGAGCACAAGCGACGCCGATGTCATTCGGCGAGCTCTACTCGGGGCTCGAGCAACATGTCGTCGACGGTGCGGAAACCGATCACGTCGATCTTCTCTATGAGAGGTTCTACGAGGTAACCGAGCATGTCTCCTACACGGGACACATGTACTTGGCTGCCGGACTCATATTCAGCCGCAAGCGCTTCGACGAGCTATCTCCCGAGACCCAGGAGGCGGTCCTGCTGGCCGGTCGCGAGGCAACGCTGGCGGAACGTGCGGCGATGGAATCGATGACCAACGATGCCCTTGCCGAGTTGGAGGAGTTGGGCCTGAAGTTCTACGAGGTCGACCGAGGCTTGTTCCAGGAGAAGGTCCGGAGCGTCTACGAGAACAACGCGGAGAAGATCGGCGGGATTCAGTTCATCGAGGAAATCGAGGCGCTCGCGGGATTAGAGACGGGTGAGGATGTAGACGAAGTGGTGCAATCATGAACAGCGTGCGCAAGTACGCCCACCTCCTGTGGCAGTATCCGCTCGAGTTCGCAGTCTCGGGCATTCTGGTAGCGATCGTCCTGGTGACCTTCGCACAAGTGGTGTTCCGCTATGTCCTGATGACCCCTCTCTCATGGTCAGAGGAGTTGGCTCGCTTTCTCCTGCTTTGGTTGGCGTCGTTGAGCGCAGCCTACGCTTTCAAGGTCAGGTCTCACTTCGCCTTGACCTTCGTGGTGGATTGGTTCGACGAAAAGACACAGCACTATATCCGCTCGCTGGTTACTTTCATCGTGGCGGGGTTCCTGCTCATCTTCATTCGCCAGGCCTTCAGCTTCACCCTGGCGGTGCGAGATCAGATCGCACCAGGCACCCAGATGTCGATGGCAATCCCCTACTCCTCCGCGCTCGTCGGCAGCTTCTTGATGTTCTATTACGTCGTCAAGAACTGGTGGGAAGACCTTCGCGGAACGACCGCGGAGTCGGCAGCGGGTTCAATGCCGAAGCCTGGGCCGGGACCCGAGCCCGGAGCGGAGGCGTAGGCCATGGGACTCGTCGCCTTCATCACTCTGGTTGTCATGCTTCTGATGTCGGTTCCGGTGGCCATCGCGTTGGCAGTGTCGGCGCTGGCTGGGTTGTTGTACAGCTCCCCCGAGTTCCTCATCACCCTCCCGCAGAAGTTCGTCGCCGGCCTCGACTCTTTTCCACTGCTCGCCATTCCCCTATTCGTCCTGGCCGGATCCCTGATGTCGCACGGTGGCATGGCCCGCCGCATCGTCGACATGGCGATGGTTGTCGTCGGCCGCATCCCGGGCGGTCTGGCTTTGATGGTGATTGTCTCGACCTGCCTGTTCTCCGGCATCTCGGGATCACCGAGCGCGAACACGGCGGCGATCGGTTCCGTGGCCATCCCCGCCATGGACAGCAGGAAGTACCCCAAGGACTTCGCCACCGCCGTATTCGCCGCGGCGGGCGGAGTCTCTACCCTCGTGCCACCGGCGATCGATCTGATCATCATCGGCGTCGTGGCGGGAATGTCGATCGGAGGACTGTTCGCCGCCGGCATCCTCCCCGCGGTATTCAACGCACTCGCCCTGATGGCCCTCACCTTCTTTTTCGCGACGAGAATGGGCCTGCCGTTGGAGCCTCCCATGCCTTGGCGACAGAAGGCCAGGATCATATGGAACGGGCTGCTGCCGATTCTGATGATCGTGATCATTCTCGGCGGCATCTACGCCGGCATCTTCACACCGACCGAAGCTTCCGCCGTGGCGGTGGTCTATGGCTTCATCGTTTCGTTTTTTATCTACCGGGAGCTGACACTCGAAGACATTCCGAAAGTCTTGCTACACACGGCGAAGCTCACCGGCACGGTCATGCTGGTGCTTGCTACAGCCTCCATGTTCTCGTTTGTCCTCGTCTTCGAGCGTATCCCGCACTTGCTGGCCGAGCTCATCACGACCTACGCCTACAACTGGATCGTCTTCATCCTGTTCGTGCACGTCGTGTTCTTCATTCTCGGCATGATCATGGACGCCCTGCCGCCGATCATCATTCTGACGCCGATCCTCGCGCCCGTCGCCGTGGAGCTCGGGATGGAACCGATCCACTTCGGCATTCTCATCGCGGCGAACGTGGGGTTGGGCATGATCTCGCCGCCGGTCGGCATTTGCCTGTATGTGGCGTGTGGTATCAGCGACACCAAGATCGAAAGTGTGGTCCCGCGCCTCATCCCATACCTCGTGGTCCTGGCGATCACGCTCATGATCATCACCTTCTTCCCGTCGATCACGCTATTTCTCCCCCGCCTGCTCGGCTACGCCGGCGGCTAACTCGATCCGTCGAGGGACAGGCGAGCGGGCGCAACGGAGGCACTCTCACTATGTCCAGGTTCCTGAAGACGGCGGTACTGATCGCTCTTGTTGCTGGCCCAACCATGACCGGTATCTTTCCCGCTGGTGCCGCTCAGGGCGGCGGACCGGACCTTGCTGAAATCTTCAGTCAGTTCTCCTACCGTGAGATCGGGCCGACCCGGCAGGGCGGCCGCGTCGTCGCGTTCGCGGTCTCAGCCCAAAGCCCCAAGACCTTCTACGTCGCCGCCGGCCCTGGCGGGGTCTGGAAGACGGTCAACAACGGCCATTCCTTCGAGCCCGTCTTCGACGAGGGGAACCTGGCGTCGATAGGGGATGTAGCGGTGGCCCCCTCCGACGACAACATTGTCTGGATCGGGACGGGCGAGGCCAACCTACGAAACAGCACCTACTACGGCAATGGCGTCTACAAATCGACTGACGCGGGGCGCACGTGGACACACATGGGTCTGCCGGAATCGCACCACATCGGTCGGGTGCTGATTCATCCCACGACCCCGGACATCGTCTACGTCGCGGCTCAGGGCCACCTCTATTCGGAGAACCCCGAGCGCGGCGTCTACAGGAGCACCGACGGGGGCAAAACCTGGGAGAAGGTGCTCGAAGTGACGGTGGACGGCCTGTTCGTCGGGGCCACCGAGGTGGTGATGAGCCCGTCCGATCCGGACGTCCTTTACGCCGCCGCTTACCAGCGATTCCGCCGACCCTGGACGTTCTCGGGCGCCGGGCCGGGCAGTGGCATCTATCGCAGCATCGATGGCGGCGACTCGTGGGAGGAGCTGACCGAAGGGCTGCCCGGCGGCATGCTCGGCAAGATCGGCCTTGCCATCTATCCCGTTGACCCGCGCATCATCTATGCGAGAATCGAGAACGCCAATTCGCCCGGCGTGACGGATGAGGAACGCCACCAGGAGCTGCTCGCGGGACTGCCCCCGAGCCAGCCGACTCTCAGCACTGAGATCTATCGATCCGACGACGGCGGCGATTCCTGGCGCAAGGTCAGCGCCGACGGCGCCAACATCGGCGGACGCGATAACTACTACGGGCAGATCATTGTCGACCCAAACGATCCTGACCATCTGTACGTGCTGAGCACGCGCGTTGACGCGTCATACGATGGCGGCAGCACCTGGAGCCGAGCCTTCAGCTATGCCGGCGACAACCATGCCCTTTGGATCGACCCGG
>CALAKE010000742.1 GCA_937922775.1 uncultured bacterium
GGCCGCCCGCAAACGACGCGCAGCACGGCTGAGATCCTGGCCGAGGTCGAGACCATCGAGGCGCGGCGTCGGGATCTGGGCCGGCAGAGCTATCAGATCGAGTCGGTTACGAGCCGTGCCAAGAGCGGGGACCAGCAGGTCAGGACTGCCTCTGGCGGCAGGGGGGCAGACTGGGGAAGCGCCGTGCACGCCGCACTCGAGGCGGCGGGGAAGGGTGCGACCGGCCAGAAGCTGCGCGACATGAGTCGCACCATCCTGCTGGACATCGAGTTGCCCACTGATGCCAACGGTGAGCCGCGCGATCTTGATGAGCTTGTCGGGTTGGTGAGCGCCGTGCTCGCATCCGAGATTTGGCAACGGGCCCAGGCAGCCGAACGGCTTCTGATGGAAGCTCCATTCTCGGTATCATCGGGGACTCGAACGATGGATTCGCTGGGCGACACCACTCAGGACGACCGGCTGGATGTGCTCGAGGGCATCATCGACCTAGCCTTCAAGGAGGCGGATGGTTGGGTGTTAGTCGACTACAAGACCGACCGGATCGATGACGCCGCAATCCTCGAGCAGCGACTTGCGATGTACAGGGAACAGGTCGACCTCTATTCCTTCTGCTGGGAAAACCTGACCGGCGAAACCGTCAAGGAGCGCCGCATTCTCTGGCTCGGGATGGAACAGCCCGACGAGGTCTGGTAGAGCGTGTGCAGATTGATCACGTGGCTCACCGTCAACGAGGTCACCACGGAATTGTCGGGCCCCCAGCCGCCCGGGCCGCCGTATCCAGAGGTCCAGCCCCTCGACTTGGAGCTATCCCCTGCCGAGGCCTATGATCTCGCGGTCGCGGTCGCCCGGCGGATAAGGAGCTGGAGAATCGTCCGGGAGTCGCCGCAGGAAGGGTGGCTGGCCGCCGAGGCAAGGACGCCTCTGCTTCGCTTCGTGGATGATGTCCGCGTCTGGGTCGAGGCACGGAGCGGAGGCGGCTGCCGGGTACATGTGCGATCGAGGTCACGGCTCGGCCGAGGTGATTTCGGCTCCAACGCGGCCCGCATTCAGTCGTTCCTAAGGCTCGTGAGAGAAAGGGTCGAGTCGGGACCGCATTTCCAACCGCCCGGCTGATATTCTCTGGTATGTACGGGTCATTGGGATCTATCTCTTCACGACAGCGAGGCTTCACGATGCGATCTGCAACTGTTTCCGCCGTTCTACTCCTCGCCCTGGCGCTTCTGGTGACCGCCGTGCCCGCTGCACAGGAGGCCCAGGAAGCCCAGGAGGCTCCAGTAGGGCCCGTATACACGGAGCCTGAGTTCGGTGAGGTCTACGTATTGCCCCTCTTTCACGCCAGCCTCCTGCTCCAGTACGGCGATACTGTGATTCAGGTGGACCCGACGAGTCGGGTCGATTACTACGACTTCCCCGACGCCGACATCGTCCTGATCACCGATACGCACGGCGATCATTTCGACCGAGACGCCGCCACGATGCTGATGGCTCTCGGAGCGAAGGTAGTTGCCCCCCCGGCTGTGGCCGATGAATGGGGAGGAGTGGATCTCGTGCTGGAGAACGGTTTTGGCGAGATGGTCGACGACGTATACATCCAGGCGATTCCGGCCTACAACATCGAGCACGGCCCGGCCAAAGACGTCGTCTACCACCCCATGGGCCGGGGTAACGGCTACGTCATCACCCTGGGCGGCAAGCGCATCTACATTTCGGGTGACACCGAGTGCATCGAGGATGTACAGACCCTCGAGAACATCGACATTGCATTCATGTGCATGAACCTGCCCTTTACCATGAGTCCAGGCGAAGCAGCCGAATGTGTGAAGAAGTTCAAACCCAAGATCGTCTACCCCTACCACTACCGCGGCAGTGATCTCGACGTCTTCAAGTGGCAACTTGAAGACACGCCAGAGGTCGAGGTCCGTATACTCGACTGGTATCCGCCCTCGAGCCGCCTACCCCGTCCACAGTAGGCCGACTTGAAGGCAACGTGGCGCACCCCGGTCGCGCCAGGAAGGAGCGCGAGAGATGGCCGAGCAGGAAACTCCGGATTGCGGCGACAACATCGAGCTGAGCTGCCCTTGCTGCAGGACAAAGCTCATCATCGATCGTGACAACGGCGCCATCCTCTTCGAGGAGCGCCCCAAGCGGTCGGGCTTCACTTGGGACGAGGCGCTCGAGGCACGCGAATCGAAGCAGCAGGAGGCGGAGAAGATGTTCGCCAGGGGTATGGACCATCAACGTAACGCCGACGACATCCTCGAGAAGAAGTTCAAGGAAGCACTGAAACGCGCTGACGACAGTGACGACCCTCCGCCGCGGATTTTCGACCTGGACTGAACACATGCCAGGGTCGACTGCTTTGCAGCATGCGCGCCATGTGGCTTTGGCATTCTTGCTGGTCGCCTTTGCCGGTGCCGCGATCGGATCTCCGCAAGACGGATCGAATGGTCCTGATGAACCCGGCGTACCGGCGGAGTTGGAAAGAATCCTCTCCCATCCGGCGCTGCGCGGCTCACGTGTCGGAATTGTGGTCCGCGATGCGGAGAGCGGGGAACTCTTGGCCGCGCGCGACGGTGACGGCCGCTATGCGCCTGCTTCGGTCACCAAGGTATTCACCGCCGCCACTGCTCTCGAGAAGCTCGGCCCCAGCTTCGTCTGGCAAACGCCGGTCGCCTACCGAGGCGAGCGCGATGAAGGTGTCATCCGCGGAGACCTGTGGGTGCTCGGTCGTGGCGCCCCCGATATTGTCGAGGAACAGCTGTGGCTGGCAGCGCGGGCCATCCAGCGGCGCGGAATCGAGCGCATTGCCGGGGATCTCGTGGTCGACGACCGGTTCTTCGATAACCGGCGTGACGCCGAGGGTTGGCCAGGCGGTAATCAGACGCGGGAGGCCTACCACGCCCCGATCAGCGCCCTGATGGCCAACTACTCCGCCTACCGAGATGGCAACGACTGGCTTGCCGTGCCGGACGCCGCCCTGCACTTCGGTGAACGACTGCGTGAGCTCCTCGGATTCGCCGGCGTCAACCTCGAAGGCCGGGTACGTTACCAGAGCGCAGAGGAAATCGCAGCTGTCCCTAGTCCGCTCGACGCCACCCCGGAGAATTCACGCGTGGCCCTGCCGGCGGAGCTCTCGCTGCTCTATACGATTCACTCTGAGCCGCTTGGACGCTTGGTGATGGACCTCAACAAG
>CALAKE010000743.1 GCA_937922775.1 uncultured bacterium
CCCGTCCTTTTCCATCGTTCAGCACCTCAGTAGATCCAGCCACATTGATGGTTTCACTATATAGTGCTGCTCGCACACGGCTTGCGACAAAAATATGAGAAAGGGCGAGCCTATCGCATCACGAGCGCATGAAGAAGGGCCGGATGTGGATGTCCGGCCCCTATGTGAATCGCAGAGATGCTTTGACAACTACTGGGGTAAATCCTCGAGAGCTACGTCCCGAACCGACAAGTCGCCATAGATGACGCGGTGAGTATCCGAGCCTTGGGGCCGGTACCAGAAGACCGCCTTGTCGGCATCGCCCAGCTTCACCCCCTTGCCGACGTACTCATATCCATCCCCCTGGGCGAGAACGTGCAGGAACATGTAGCCGCGTGCGACTCTCGTGCCGAGCTGCATAATCTCTTCGGCGGGAAGATCCAGTTGTTCGACATCGATCGGCGCTTCCATGAGATCTTCGAGTTTCAGACGCTCAGGGAAGCTGCCATCGAGAACCAGCTCGACCCAGAGGCGAAGCGTCTCGACAAAATCCTCTTCGCTGAACTTGGTCATATCGAACTGAGTATCGGCCACTGTATACCCGGGCGGCGCCTCCATACTGACCTGAGCATCGTCGACTGTCACATCGAACTCGATGTTCTTCAGGATAATGGGCGCTTGGCCCCGCAGTAGCTCGATCCGCACCGGTAACCGGGTCTCTGCATCCGCCCAGATCGTCAGCGTCATATACGGTTCATAGACCTGGAACCCGACGGCCTGGCGACCGTTGATCTCCTTTCGCCCAAACTCCTTCACCGACAGATCAGGGCGTTCGGCCAGCCGGACCGCGATGTCGCGCACCAGGCCCAGGTAGCTCCTAGTCCCTTCCTGCAATGGCCCCTGGATGTCGATGTAGGCAGCGCCTTTGGTCTCGGTGTTGAACGTGAGCATTCTGCCATTGTCCAGATCGATCACCATGACTTGGCTCTCACCTGGGGTCGCTCGGCGAAGGCGCGAGCCCTTGACGACGTCATGGATGATCGGTCCGTCTTCGTCTTCGCCGACCATCATGTCATAGACGACCGTGTGAGCATTGAGGATCGGCTGGATGACCTCGGCGAAGGTCACCGCCGCACCCCCGAAGGGGCTGATGAGCACCAGCGCTACGGCGATAACCGCCGCGGTCGCCATGGCAAGCTTGGTTGTTCGACTTTTCATGATCGTTCTCCATATCAGCATCCCGTCGAATCTCCGATCCGGACGAGGGGCTATCGTTTCTTCATTCCGAACAGCCGACAGAATCAGCATCCCGTCGAATCTCCGATCCGGGCAAGGGGCTATCGTTTCTTCGTTCCCAACAGCCGACAGAACGTTTTGACCTGCCGACCGGCACGCATGGTCGTCAACGGACAAACCACCTAGACTTTCGGTACACGCCAGGATCCGCTCGAGCCGCTCGGTCTCGCGGGCGCACGCAGCGCACTGGGCCAGATGGGCCTTGACCAGCGCTGCTTTCCGATCGTCAAGATCACCGAGCACAAAGGCTGCCAGTAGCTTATTGTATTGTCCGTGACGAACCATCATCTACCTTCCCATTCAGCCAAGATAGGCACTCAGTTCCCGACTGAGTTTTCGCAACGCTCGGTGCAGATGCACGCGAACCGTCTGTCGAGAGCAGGCCAACAGTTCAGCAACCTCGTCGGTCTCGAGCCCTTCGAGGCGGCGCAGGACAAAGACATCGGCCTGGCGCCGGGGTAGTTTGGCCAGTGCGGCGGCCAGTTTCAGTCGCAATTCCGCCGCTCGCATCTCGTCATCAGGCCGACCTGGCGCGTCCGCATGTTCGGGCGACATGGCGTTGCTGGACCGATTCCGGCGTTGTGCGGCCTGGAGGGCTTTCCGCACCGTGGTGCGATACAGATATGCAGGCCAGTTGGTCTGGCCGTCATAGCTGGGCCAGCGCCGCCAGATGGCCAGGAACACCTCCTGGTGTACATCGTGGGCCAGGTTCGCGTCGCCGAGCACGCGCAGAGCGGTGTTGAGGACCTGTCGGCCGTGCTGATGCACCAGATTCTCAAAACCCCTGTCGGACACGATCGTGTCGCCCTGCGAAAGAAACACCTCAAACCATGATCCGGCTTACCGCCGCCGAGCGCTCTGCCCCTATAGAGAGCCGGATGGGCCAATCGTTTACAGAAAAAACCGCAGAGCCAATTCTACCCCCCATCGCTGCCGCCCGAAAACGAAAAGGGCCGGGCGCCAAAACCCGACCCTGGAGTAATGGAACACTGCGAAAGGAACACAGACTACAGAAACTCACGTGCGCATGATGCCACAATGACCTAGCCAAACATGCGCTTGTCATGCTGAACGCAGTGAAGCATCTGGCTCCCGGCCGCAAGCAACGGTCATTCTCGGGCCAAGCCCAGATCCTTCGCCTCTGGCTCAGGATGACAACCCGGCTTGAGTGGTGGTACACCAATCCGCGCAGGATGATTCAGCGAGAGGCAAGGCCCCTACGGGCCGGCTTAACCGGCTTGCCGTAGACCTCGACTTCGACATAGTGATTTCGAGCGTTGGCGGTGCTCCCGTTGCTGTAGAGGCGG
>CALAKE010000744.1 GCA_937922775.1 uncultured bacterium
TCTCGACCGCAGGCGGCTCGGGGAAGACCAGGTTGTCATCGACCTCGTACTCGAAGTTAGAGAAGAAGGCGGAACCGTTATTCGGACCGATCAGGCCCATGGCTCCCCGGTTGACCCCGTGCTTGAGGTCACTCACCTCGAGTACAGGCTGGTCACCGTCTCCGAGGAAGAGGCGCGCCTGCCGGCCGGATATTTCCAAGCGCAGGTGGATCCACTCGCCCTCAGGAAGCTCCGCGAAGGCCGTGTACCCCTCGCCGTTGTAGAGCTGCCATGTCTCGCTGCCGTTGATCACCGGCATGTACTGAACGGCATCGGGATAGAGACCGGCCCGATGAGGCCGCACATAGAGGCGCTCGAAATCGGTCTCCGACTGCAGCCGGAAAACGACCCCTGGATACGAGCGCGCCCCGGTTACGGAAACGTCGAACTCGATCACCCCGTCCTCGAGCTCGGCGTCGTTCAGAAGCGCGGTTCCCATGAGGCTCTCGCGTCCGAGGTGCTCGACAATTTCAGCGTCGATCAGATTCCAACGCTGGTCACCGAAGGGGATAATCCCGGCATCGTCGGCCTCGGCCTGCTCGGGCCCATACGGCAGGAGGACTGCGCCGCCAGCCTCGCCTTGGGCAAGCGTCGATGACTCGCCGGCTGCGGGGAGGCGTCCAGCGTCGTCCGCGTACACGATGGCGCCACAAACCAGAAGAGTCATGTCGAGCGCGATGACAATGCGCCCGAGAGCCATGAGGAATGAACGAGAATCTCCCATGCCAACCTCCTCCGGGGAGCGAAGGGGCCGCGCTGGGGAGCGCATGCAGTGTTGTCGAGAATACCGAAAAGCTAGCAGCCACACCACGCCGCGGCAACGGCTACTGCTATGGGAGCAGGCCGTGGTGATCGTTTTCTAGGCCTCGGAGGGACTTGCCTCACACGACGGCTTGCGGCAGATTGAGACACAGACTTCGTCTGTCGGTGTCTAACTCCCCACGACCCGTCTCGAGGACCCACATGGCGCGATACGCAGTTGTCCGATCGATCCGCTCCGCCGCTATCTTGTCCCTCTGCTTCATGGTCCTGGGCTGCACGCCTGGCGGGTCCGATACGGGAGGCGTGGTCAGTGAAGGATCCCGGAGTGAGGCCGATACAGCCACCACCGACCTCGGGCCTGTCCTGGATGCAAGCGAGAAGTCGATGGTCGTGGTCGGGTATTCCACCTCGTACGTCTGGCCCGCCATGCTGCAGGACATGCTCGATGAACATGCCGGAGGTGACCGCGTCTACCACGTCTTGAACGCCGTGATCGGCGGATCTCCAATCGGCCGCTGGATTGCCGCTCCAGAATCTGAGGATTACCAGGAGACGTACGGCGCCATGCTGCGAGATTTCTTCGGTCCCGACGCCAGGCTGCGAGGCGATCTGCCGGCGCCGACCGTGGCGATCATCCAGCAGTCGCTGCAGCGTACGCCTACGCCGGAGACGCGGCTGGGTCCCGTGCACGATATCGACGACCCTGAAGGCATTCGAATCGGCGCCGATGCCCTCGAGAAGCTCGCCGGTCAGCTCCACGATGACGGCATCGAGCGCGCCTACTTCGGCATGCACATCTACAAGGAGGGCTACGAGCCGGAGATCAGCAATGAGCGCTTCGCCTTGGCGGCGCTCATGGAGCGCGGGCATGGCTTCGTCTTCGCCGGGCCCGACGTCTGGTCACCGACGGCCAGAGAACATCCCGAGGCCTTCACCGAGGATCGTCTACATCCGAACGAGCGCGGCATGCGGATCATGGCCGAGGAATGGTATCGGGCGCTGGCCGGTGCCGGTGCTCGCCAAGAGGTTATTGACGCCATGCACGCCTGTGAATACGACGTCGAGGCGATGATGCGGGCGTATTTCGAGTGGCGCCGGGAAGACGGCGGCTCGTAGCCTCGAGAAGCTGCCGCACCCTGCGGGGGCACGTCTTGCCACCTCCGCCGGTCGAAACTACTCGGACCTCAGCGCAACGAGCGGATCCACGCGCGTGGCTCGCCGAGCGGGAAGATACGTGGCGGCAAGCGCAGCGATCAACAGCGCAATAGGCACCAGCGTAAATGCACGCCAGTCGAAGGGGCTCACCTCGAAGAGGAAGTCCGCGAGGCTGCTGGTCAGCAGCGGAGCAATCACCAAGCCGATCAGGATGCCCGCGATGGTCAGACTCGTGCCCTGGCGGATCACCAGGCGGAGCACGTCGCGCGATCGTGCGCCGAGCGCCATCCTCACGCCCACCTCATGCGTGCGTCGCGTCACCGAGTAGGCCATCAACGCGTACACCCCTATCAGTGCGAGGCTCAACGCAAGAGTGGCAACCACAGGCATGACCTTGGCCACGATCGTCAAGCCACTGAGTGCTCGTTGCACGACCTCGCGCATCGATCGCACCCGATAGATCGCCAGGTCCGGGTCCAATCTCGCTACCGCCGACCTAACGTCTCTCACTACCGTGGTTGGGGGCCCTGAGGTTCGCAGGGCGAAGTACATGGACTCTGTGGTGACCTGCAGCCCCGAGAAATAGGCCATTGGACGATGCTCGCGACTACCCTCCACCGTATCGCCGACAACGCCGATGAGCTCGCATGAATCGCCGCCAAAGATCACCTCGTTGCCGACGGGATGATCTCCCGGCCAGTGTCTGGCGACGAAAGCCTCATTGACGATGAGAGCGCAGGGTTGGTCTAGCCGGTGTGCACTGCTGAACGGGCGCCCCTGGATGAGGGGGATTCGCATGACCTGAAAATAGTCCGGAAACACCATTCGCACACTGGCATGGGGACGCTGATCGGAATCCGTGTAGGACTCACCCGGGACCTCGTAGTTATCTACTGGATCAGCCATGAAGGGCAGAAACCAGGATCCACCTGTCAGCTCGACTCCGGGAACCGCGGCGAGCCGAGGAAGGAGGTCTTCCCAGAATCGAGCAACATCGGCGTCATCTGGGTATTTCTCGTCGGGCAGCGAGAGACGAAATGTCAGGATGTTGTCGATTTCGTAGCCGAAATCAATAGATTGCAGACTGAAAAACCCCTGAATCAGGAGCGCGCATGCCAACACGACGACGAGCGCCAATGCCACCTCCCCGACCACCAGCACCCGGCGCATTCTTCCACCTGTAGGGCCCGCCGCACCGCGTCTGCTCTGTTGAAGGGTGCCTGCGATTCCGAGTCGGGCGCTCTGCAGCGAAGGAAGAATGCCGAAAAGCAACCCTGTCAGAGTTGTCAGCACGAGCGCGAAGGCCAGCGTACGACCATTGATGGCGATCTGGTCGACTCTGGGAAAGCTGTCGGGGAGAAGAGACACGAGCGCCATGGCCCCGTACATCGCCAGGATGACGCCTAGTGCGCCACCAAGCAGCGAGATGCCCATCGCCTCCACCAATAGCTGCCTGACGATACGACGGCGGCTGGCCCCGAGTGCTGAGCGGATGGCAATCTCATGTCCCCTACCCGATATCCTCGCGAGCATGAGATTGGCGACATTCGCGCAGGCGATCAATAGAACCAGAGCCGCAGCAACCAGAGCGATCAGGCCGCCCTGTCGAAACTGCTGGGGATAGACGCGGTCCGCAAACGGGTGGGCGCCGGCGCTGATCCCACGATTCGTTTCGGGGTACTCCTCCGCCAAACCCGCGGCAATCTCCTCGAGTTCGGCGTTCGCCTGACGGATGGTGAAACCGGGGCGCAATCGCCCCACCCCCTCCTGGTAGCGATCGCCCCGCCCCTGGCCACCCTCCGGAGCTTCGATTGGAACGTAGACCTCGTTGAGGTTGTTGATGTACCAGAAGCCTCGTGGAAGGACACCGATGATCGTGTGGGGCTCACTGCTCAACATGATCGTCTGGCCCAGGATGTCGGGGTCGGCCCCGAAAGCGCGCCGCCACAAACCATCCGTGATCACGGCGACTTCGGCGCTCCCCTGCTCTTCTTCACGAAGGAATGATCGCCCGAGGGCTACTTCGACTCCCAGAACGCTGAAGAAATTCGATGAAACGCGGTCACCTTCGATGCGCTCGGGGTAATCACCTCCAGTGAGCGTGAAGCTCGAATCGCTGCGCGCGGCAAGGTCCAGCGATCGGCTTCGCTCCCGCATGTCGAACAGATCCGGAGTCGACATCGGTTGATAGATTGCGCCGCTGGCCTCATAGGCGGCGAACACGAACACTTGCCGCTCCGGCTGCGGGTATGGCAGAGGTCGCAGCGTAACCAGGTCCGTGAGGCTGAAGATCGTCACGTTGGCGCCGATGCCCAGGGCAAGCATCACGACGGCGACGGTGACGACGCCCGGACTTCTGCGGATCGAGCGTATGGCCATACGGATATCGGTAGCCCAGCTCTCCATGAGATTCCTCGTTCGGGGGAGCGAGGTTCGCTTCTCGTTGTCCTCGAGGCGCACGGGGAAGCGCTCGCTCGAGGCGTTGGCAAGCGTGTCGGCGACCGCCTGTGCCCAGAATGAGAAGTTGCTCTCCGCCCAAGTGCGGCCGCCCCAACGGCGCTCCCTCCACATTTCGGCAAACGACTCCTCCATCTGAGTGCCGTATCTGTTTCTGAATGAGCGAGGGAAGAGGAGCAGGAGTAGCCGATAGACTCTGATCTGGAAGGGGGTCTTCATCTCATGTCGGCAGGTTGTCAGGTCTTGCTGCGCTGGCGCGCTGGTATCAGGGTGCCGACCTCCTCGGCCCAGCTCTTCATGAGGGAAGCCTCCTCCTCGAGCCGCTTCCTTCCCCGTGACGTCAACGAGTAGTACTGCCGCCGCTCATCTTCCTGCTCGTCGGCGGGAGTATTCGCCTTCTCCACCAGGCCCGCCTCATCGAGGGTGCTCAGCGAGCGGTAGAGCATCGCCGGCCACAGGCGGATCTGGCCGTCGGTGCGCTCGAGCACGGCACGTTGAATCCCATAGCCATGCAGATCCTGCTCCACAAGGGCAAGCAGGATGTGAAACCACTGCTGTTTCATTGGGCGTGCAATCTCCACTCGAGGGCTCCGTTGGTGGTGGTGTATCGACCTGCCTCACATTTAGTATCACTTAGTATCAATACTATATGATATCAATAGGGGCCGAGCAAGATCATCGCCAGAAAAAGCTGTATGAAGGGTCCCTGACTATCCCGCCGGTCGGCCTTCCGGCCACAGGCCAAGCGCCTCGAGGGTGGGTTTCAGATCTTCCTCGAGCTCGAGCAGATCGAAGGGCTTGGTGACAAAGTCAGCCGCGCCTAGTGCCAGGCTATCGCGCGCCATTTGCTCGTCTGACAGACCCGACATCGCAATCACGGGCGTAGGAATCTCCTCTGACCTCATCGCGTGCAGCACATCGAGCCCGCCGAGCTTGGGCAAATAGACGTCCAGGAAAAGCAGGTCCGGGGGGTCCTCGCGCAATGCCGCGAGCGCCGTCTCTCCATCCGCCACGCGACCCACTTTGTAGCCCAAGTCGCCGAGAAAGCGGCCCAGAAGCTCGGAGACTCGATCATCATCGTCCACCAGCATGACGCGGTACGCCATCGTTGACACTCCCTAGTACGCTGGGTTGCTACATCGCCCTCTCGGCTGGGGCACCCAAATGTACCCTGCGGGCCGACCCTGAGCTCAAACCTCACCATTTTAGCGGGACAGAGAGACCTGCGTCCGACACATAGAGTGAGATACGGGCGTCCCGAGCGGACCGATCCTCTCGCGGGTCAGTGGACTCTATTCTTCGATCGGAAGGTAGAGATCGAGCAGGAACTGCTCCCCAGGGGCCCCCGGGTTGCGGGCTTTCTCGAGCTCATGGGTGGGACGCCAGTCGTAGTCGCTCTCCTCGACCCACTCCCATAGCTGGTGCCAGACTTCGGGCATGGTTCCCGACGGGTCGTCGTGCAGCTGGCACGTCGTGACCGCGTAAAGGCCACCCTCGAATCTCTTCACCTCGGCCGCATGGTCGGATTCGATATCCGAGTCGACTCGAATCCAGAGCTCGTATCCATATTTCCCACCTCTCGGGCTCGGGTTCGGATTGTTGAAGCCGAAGATCGGATGGCGATCGAGATCAACG
>CALAKE010000745.1 GCA_937922775.1 uncultured bacterium
CCCTAGCGGCCACGCCGAGGTCAACGCCTTGCGCGCTGCCGGGACGGTCGATGGGGACTGGCGACTCGAGGGCACGACCTTGGTGGTGACGTTGGAACCCTGCACGATGTGTTTCGGCGCCATTGCCTTGGCTCGGGTCGAGTGCCTTATCTTCGGCGCCCGCGATCCCCGGCTCGGTGCTTGCGGCTCGATCCTC
The DNA here is from genome assembly GCA_937922775.1 of uncultured bacterium. GTDB lineage: Bacteria > Acidobacteriota > UBA890 > UBA890 > UBA890 > CALAKE01. The sequence continues at coordinate 197 of CALAKE010000745.1, forward strand.
GACCTGACGGATGCGGGAATTGCTCCGCACTTGCGCGAGGTAGAGGGCGGAGTTCGCGAGGAAGAGTGCAGGGAGATGCTGCGGGAGTTCTTCCGGGCTCTTCGCTAGCCTGCTGCACGCAATCGCGACCTGGGGAGAGACCCGGGTCAGTTCTGCCCTTGCTCTACGGGGACCCCAAACTCGCTACCGAGCAGAATCAGGTCGTCCTGGGTGCCCGCCTCACGGTCGGGTCCGAAGGAGACGAGCGTGTAGTCCTCTCCGTCCTCGGAAAAATACGTGAAGCGGTTGCCCCAGGCGTCCTCGACATCGGTGTCTTCCGCGAGGTAGTCAGGCACCATCACCTCACGCGCCTGCAGCCCTTCCCCGATCGGGTAAGCCCCGTGATCCGCGTGATAGTCGGCCAGCGCGGCGGCGAGTCCCTCCATCAGCTCCATGGTTCGGGAGATGTGCTCGAGGTCCTGGATGAAGTAGACCCGGCCTTGCTGCTCAACCGCCTCGAGCACCCAGCCTGCCTCGTCGGCAACGAAGAGAAAGTCGACCAAGTTGCCGTTGAACTCGGTCTGCGCGCTAGCGCGGTCTTCCTCGACAGTTACGGAGACGACGTTCGGATCGGCCTGTGGGAACTGCTGCAGGATGAGCCCGCGGGCCTGCTCGGCCGTCAGGTCGAGTGGCTCCGAGCCACAGCCCACACTCGCCAGCGACGCGAGCAACGCCACCGCAATCAGCAGCCGTACGATTGGCATCCTCCGCTCACCCATCTCTTTTACCTCCTCTGACGATCGGCCCCGGCGCGCTGCCGTCCGTCATTGCGCGCCGCACTAGGACTGACGATATCATGTGGGGGCCGATCCAATTCTTCGGATCGCTTGTTCGCATGTGGGACGTTTTGTCCCGAGATCGAACATGCAGGGGACGCCGCACATAGTAAACCATGTTTATGACTTCAAAATCGCTTGGCGTCAGGCCCCACAGAACACCTTGAATGCCCCTAGAACCCCTTCTTTTTGCCATTTCAAGGGCCTTGCGCCCGATGGCACGCGGATTGCTCTAGTAATAGCTGCTATCCAGTTTTGTCACCCACGATTCGAGAAGACGGAATGGACATTCAACGCGAAACCAAGAGCAAGACGCTGAAACGCGTCCTTTATGGAGGGGGCGCTGTGACGGCGCTGGTGCTGATCACGTACTTCCTCTCGGGCCTGGAGCGGGCCGCCCCTACAGTGGATCGGGCCACGCTGTGGCTCGACAGTGTCAAACGAGGCGAGCTACTGCTCGAGCGCCGGGGCCCCGGCACGCTTGAGCCGGAGGAGATCCGCGCGATCACGGCTCGTACGGCTGGCCGCGTGGAAGAGGTCATTCTCTTGCCGGGTGCGATCGTCGAGCCCAATACCGTGATCTTGCGCCTTAGCGACCCGGACGTCGAGTTGGCGGCGCGCAACGCTGAGTGGGATCTGCGCTCGGCCGAAGCTACCTACCGTGATCTCGAGGTAAGACTAGAAACCCAGCGCCTGCAACAGAGGGCAACGGCGGCACAGGTGCAGGCCGAATACAGCATCCAGACGCTCACGGCAGAGCGTGATCAGCAACTCTACGACGAGGAGCTGATCTCCAATCTGGCGTTGCGGCTTTCGATCACTCGTGCCGAGCAGTCGGCCACCCGACATGAGATCGAGCAGGAGCGGCTGCGCATCATCGATATCTCGATCCAGGAGCAACTGGGTGTTCAGCAAACTCAAGTCGATCAGCTCCGAGCCCGCTATGAGCTGGCGCTATCCGACCTCGATGCCCTCAACGTAAAGGCTGATATCCCGGGCGTGTTGCAGGAGATGGAGATGGAGGTGGGCCAGTCGGTAGCCCCCGGCGCCGTCCTTGCGCGCGTGGTGCAGCCCGAAAAGCTGAAGGCAGAGTTGCGCATTCCGGAAGTTCAGGCCAAAGACATTCGGGTTGGGCAGAGGGCCATTGTCGATACCCGCACCGCGGAAATTCCGGGCATCGTGACACGCATCGACCCGGCGGCACAGCAGGGCACGGTGACGGTCGACGTTAAGCTTTTGCTCGACCAGATGCCGGACGGCAAGCTCCCCGAGGGAGCGCGGCCACAGCTCAGCGTCGACGGCACGGTCGAGATCACGCGCCTTCCCGATGTTCTGTACGTAGGGAAGCCGGCCTTCGGGCAGTCGAACAGTACGGTGGGTCTTTTCAAGGTAGTTGACGATGGCGAGTATGCTGTGCGGGTGAATGTGCAGCTCGGGCTCGGCTCGGTCAACTTGATCGAAGTCATCCAGGGACTGGATGAAGGCGAGGAGGTAATTCTCTCGGACATGTCGCGCTGGGATTCCGTCGACCGCGTGCGTCTGCGGTAGGTACGGACACACGGTGAGGCAGCGTCCACTGACCGAGTCTACGAGGGCACCGATCGCGGGTTCCCTCGGCAGCAACGAGACAGCACAGTTCCACTAGCTATAGGAGCACGACACGATGAGCGCTAATGCGGAGGCATTGATCCAGCTCGAGGGCATCGGCAAGGTCTTCTACACGGAAGAAGTCGAGACACATGCCCTCTCTGACATTCACCTGAAGATCGGAGGGGGCGAGTTCGTTTCCATCGCCGGCCCGTCCGGTTCGGGCAAGACGACCTTGCTGTCGCTCCTGGGCCTGCTGGACACGCCCACGCACGGCGACTACACACTCAACCAGCACCCGGTCGCCAACCTCAAGGCGTCTGAGCGTGCCCGCGTGCGGAATCGTGAGATCGGCTTCATCTTCCAGAGCTTCAACTTGATCGGCGACCTGACGGTTTACGAAAACGTCGAGCTTCCCCTCACCTACCGG
>CALAKE010000746.1 GCA_937922775.1 uncultured bacterium
CTCGGCGGACCTTTCGGTGTTTTGCAGGTCCTGCGACAGGAATTGCTCGACCGGGCCGGTATCGATGGGGTGAGCGGGCTCGACCTCATCGCCGGAGCTCATCAAGAGGTCGTATCCGAAGTGACCGTGGCGTGCGCGACAGACGGGAATCACGGCAGGGCTGTCGCGTGGGGGGCCAAGCTCTTCGGCTGCCGCTGCGTTGTCTATCTGCCTTCCGAGGCGAGCCCCGGAAGAGAGTTGGCGATCGCCGCCCACGGCGCCGAAGTGGTACGAGTTGCAGGCACCTATGATGAGGCCGTTCGTCGTGCCGACGCGGACGCTTGCCTGCATGGGATGCGGGTCGTGTCGGACCAAGCGTACCCCGGGTACGAACTGATCCCTCGCGATGTGATGCAGGGCTACTCGACCATGGTTGAGGAAGTAACCGATGAACTGGGCCGCAAGGTTGAATCGCGGGGAGTCGAACCCTGCCTCACACACGTTTTCATACAGGCAGGGGTTGGGGGCGTTGCTGCGGCCGTCCTCTCCTTTCTGTGGGAGACGTACGGGCCCGAACGACCGGTCGGAATCGTGGTCGAGCCGCACGGAGCCGATTGCATCTACCGTAGCGCCGAGGCGGGAGAGCCCACGCCTATCCCCGGCGCACCGCACACGCTGATGGCCTGTTTGAGTGCCGGGGAGGTTTCTACTCTCGCCTGGCCGATCTTGAGGGCAGCCGCCGACGCATTCATCACCATTCCAGACGCGGACGCGGTGCGAACCATGCGCCTCCTTGCGCGGGGTGTAGGGCAGGATCCGTGCCTGGTTGTCGGCGAGTCAGGGGTCGCAGGCCTCGCAGGCCTCATTCGAGTGGCAGGTGAGGTGGAAGCGCGCGAAGCACTCAGGCTAGGGCCGGAATCGAGAGTCCTCGTGTTCGGCACGGAGGGCGCCACCGATCCAGAGATCTACCGCAGCATCGTCGGGAGGTAATCCGGATCTCTCAAAGCTCTCCCGTGGTGGGGCCCGCGACCACGGGAGGGGCAATACGCGGAAACCCGCTCTCTTGGTTCCGCCGATCGGCTTCCTCTGTGCAGCGTGGGCACACCGCTACCGAATCGCGCTCCGTGATCCAGAGCTCGCCACCGTCGCGCCGCTCGTGGCCACCGAAGCCGCGCTTGCAGATGGGGCAGGGAATCCAGGAGTAGCCTCTGAAGAACGCGAATGCCCTGTTCAGAATCCTCGGCTGATAAAACATGGCTCTGCGGCAATCTCCAAGCTGTCGCCCGGTAGGATTATATCGAACCTGCGAGGCAGATCAGCCGAGAAGAACCTTGAGACGGCTCGTAACCTCTTCGCGTCTTTGGCTCCATTCCTCGCTGGAGAAGATCTGCGGCGCGACCTCGATGATGCGTGGCAGCATGTTGAACACAGCCACCTGCGTCCATGGCGCACCGGTCCGGGTTGTCAGACCCTGGTTGTTGAGGCCCGTGGCCACCTGTGAAAATGGCTTGTCCTCGACAATCATCTCGAGCATCAGCACCATCGCCTCTTTCTCCTCGGGGCTCTCTTCAAGGTGCTTGCAATCAACCGACACTCGTAGTCCGTAGGGAATCTCCTCCTTCAAGAGGCCCGCATCATCCGAGCCAACATCGATGGGTCGAGCCCATTCGACAGCGACGAGACGCCATCCTTCATCGGCCCTCTCGCGGACGTAGTCTGAAGTGGGTGGACTGGACATCGTTTCTCGCACACGTTCGAACTTCGACATACGTCCTCCTTTGACCTGCCGCCGCTGACATGAATTCACACAACTATGCAGCAAACCTCGTGCCAGTCTCGCAAGAGAGCGTAGACGCATGGATTCAGGCTCTTCGGGAGGTAGTTGGCGTTCGGATGTGGGATGCTGCTTCCCGCATTCGAACAGGGAAAATACAATATCGACCGGTCTCCAAGCCGAAATCGAGGTAATGACTACGTGACATCGACGCAGAATTCGTCAAGCCCAGCAGGGTCTGAACCCGATGGAGAGACCCCGCTCGACGCCGCCCTGCGCCTGGCGCAGGGGGCTGGCGAGGTCCTCAGCTCCCACTACGGCCATCTGCGGAGGGGCGATGCCGACCGCAAGGCAGGCCGACGCCGCGACTTGGTGAGCATTGCGGACCGAGAAGCGGAGAGATTTCTCGTTGATCAAATTCCCGAAGACGATGACGTGCTCGCGGAGGAGGGCAGCGAACGAAAGACCGGCGGTCGCCGCCGCTGGGTGATCGATCCTCTCGACGGCACGGTGAACTTCCTGCATGGTATCCCTTTCTGGTGCGTGTCCATTGCGGTGGTCGACGATGGCGAGCTGTGTGCGGCAATCGTTCATGCGCCAGCCCTGGGACAGACCTTCACTGCAGCGAGAGGGCAAGGATGCGCCCTGAACGGTAGCCCGATCGAGGTGTCGCGGACCACGGATATCGGCGAGGCCATGCTAGCTACAGGGTTTGCCTACAATCGGAACGAAGTCCCCGACAACAACATTGACAACTGGTCGCGGATGGCTCTGCAGGCAGCCGGTCTCCGCAGAATGGGCGCAGCTGCGCTCGACCTGGCGTACACCGCCGCCGGCCGCCTCGACGGATACTGGGAGTTGCACCTGAGCCCGTGGGACGTAGCTGCAGGAGCTCTGCTCGTGCGTGAGGCTGGCGGAAGCGTGAGCAATTTCACCGGGGAGGAAGATGTCGATTCGGTCCTGCATTCGCGCCACATCGTCGCTAGCAACGGATTGCTGCACGATCAAATCCGGGAACGGCTCTCACCCCTGCAGGGCCTATAGCAGGCTATGACGGAGGCTTCAGACGCCCGTAGGAGTTAACCCCTCGTGATTGAGAAATGCCGGTGAGCATGGCAGGAGACTCGGTTCAGCACCTCATCCCGACGCCCGGGAGCGGCTGGACTCGTATTCAGGCCGACGGCTACTCGATTCTGCGGGACCGGAAGGGGGAGGCAGGGCTGGCTTTCGCCGAGTCCGTTGCCATGGGGCTGGAAGACCGCCCGCGATGGCTCGATTGCCGCTATCTGTACGATCAGGCAGGATCCGAGATCTACGAACGGATCACCGAGCAGCCTGAGTACTACCCAACGCGCACTGAAGCTTCGATTCTGGCCGAACATGCGGGCCGGATGCGTGAGCTGGTTGGGGATGTCACGGTTGTCGAGCTTGGATCGGGCAGCTCTGCCAAGACACTTCATGTCTTGGATGCTTGGTGCGCGCGTGGGCCGACCAGGTACGTTCCTATCGATATTA
>CALAKE010000747.1 GCA_937922775.1 uncultured bacterium
CAAGGGAAGAGACGGGGCTGGGACAGGCTCTCCTGCCTGTGTCTGTGGGAGGCGCGGCAGAGCCGAGGCGGCAACCTCCGCCAGCGAGCCCGTCGATACTTGGAGGTCGATCGTGCCTGAGCCCGACAGATTCTCGATCCACGGCGGCCGCCATCCGAGCGATCCCTCGGCGGAAGCCACACCGGCGAATCGCAAACCTTCCAGGACCTCCCATCGGGTGAGAGTGGCAAGGTTGATGTCTCGAGCCGCGTACTCGACCTGCCACTCGTCTGAATCGACCGTGTAGTCGATCTCTGCGCTGCCCTCGATGACACCCCCGAAGACACTGGCGCTGAGGTCGCTGACCGAAAGGTGACGATCGACCAGCCGAATGCCGGCGCTCAGAGCGTCGACGGGAAGCCCTCCGATACGGATCTGGTCGCCCTGCACGGTGCCAGCTGCAGTTATTCCACCACTCTCATCTTCCCAGCGGATGCTGCCCACCAGCGCCAGGCTGCCGGCGTGGTCGTCTGAGCCTGGCAGATTCCAGACCTGGTCCAGGTCGGCGACGTTCATCCTGACATCTACCTCGAGACCCAGTGAGCTCCATGTCTGTACGCTTCCGGTTCCTTGCACCCTGCTATTGCCAGCCACGACCATGAGCCGGTCGATGAGGAGCTGATCCTCCTCCAGAGTGAAATCGAACACGCCTGTTAGAGGCTCTACTCGGATAGGGTCTTCGGCTAGCCCGCCAACGGTGAAGAAGCCGGCGCCTATCTGAAGGCGGCCACGCGTCGGGCCTGGGTCGATGCCGGGCAACTGCGGCGGCGTGCTCATGCTGGCCTCGACATCGGCAAGCTGGGCGTTTACCACGGTCTCGCGGTGATTGACCTCGGCTCGCCCCCCGACAACGCTGAGCTCGCGAATACGTACATCAAAGCGGCTGCCTCGCTCACCCTCATTCCCCCCGGGTGCATTGCTCGTACCGTCGGGGAAGACCTCCAAGAACACAAAGGGATTCGTCAGCTCTAGCGACTGGATCGAGAACTGCCGCGACAGCAGGGCCCAGGGTCGCAGCGCCATGTCGATGAACTCGACCTGTAGAAAACGGGGGGCGTCGGGCGTCGGGCCATCAACCTCGAGGTTCGCGACTCTGAGGTGGAACGGAACGAGGTCCATGTCGAGGGCCCCGATCCGGACCGTGCGGCCGAGCTCCGCGCTCGCAGCTTCCTCGATCCAAGTACGGACCTTCGTGGTCCCTGTCTCGCTCTCGAGCCAAAGCCAGACCCCTGACAGACAAGCCAGCCCGACCGAAAAGAACGCCAAGAACAGCCAGGTGATCCAGCGACGCATCGGACGACGCTTGCGGCGGAGAGGCTTTTTGGTCTCGAGAGGGGTCTCGAGGGGAGGCTGGGTGTTGCTCATTCGATCGTTGCCAGCAGGGCACCGCCCTCGACACCGTCTCCTTCGGCGACCACCACCGAGACGACGGTGCCGGCACGCGGTGCACGCAACTCGTTCTCCATCTTCATCGCCTCAACCACGATGACCCCATCGCCCGGTTCGACGGCGCTGCCCTCCTCTTTGAGGATTCGGGTGACGCGTCCGGGTATCGGGGCGACGATCCGGGCTGCCCCGTCCACGGCCTCGGCGTTCAAGCCTGCCCGGCGCCGTCGCGCGTCGGCCGCCCTCACTCGGAAGGTACGATTCAGAAGATGTACGGTCAGGTGGTCCTCGTTTTCCTCGATGAATACCTCGTACGAGCTCCGGTCCACGATGAGGGAGTAGATTCCGGGCTCCGGTCGACGCCAGTCGATGAGAACCTCATCGTCGTCCGCGCCAGCCTGCACGTGGAAAGCGTTGCCATTGCGGCGCAACTCGTAGCGCTGCGGCTCATCCTCGTCGCCCAGCAAAACGTCGATGATCATCGGCGATTCTCCAGGGCAGCAAAGCGGCCGGCGCGCTTCCATGCGGAGCCAGCCGCCGGAGCCTGCTGGAAGGCGCGTTCCTCCTCGCGCAGGTAGACGTGCAATGCGGCTGCGAGGCGCGCGACTTCCTCGATTTCTTCACTGGTGTGCGGCACATCCGATACCGGCTCAGTCCTTCCTTGCCCCTTCTCCTCTGCCTCCCGACTCCGCGAGAGCAGATGGTCGAGGAAGCCGGTGTCGAATTGTCCCGCGATGAAGTCCGGGTCATCCAGCACGCGCAAGAACAGTGGAACCGTGGTGGCGATTCCCCTCACCTTGTACTCCTCGAGAGCTCGGCGCATTCGACGGATCGCGGCGGGCCGATCGGCTCCCCAGGCAATCAGCTTCCCGACGATCGGATCGTAGTGAATCGGTACTTCATAGCCCTTGAACAGACAGGAGTCGTCACGAATGCCAGGGCCGCCGGGCAGCCGCAGAGCCTCGACCGTGCCGGGAGAAGGCGCGAAATTGCGGGACGGATCCTCGGCATAGATACGACACTCAATGGCGTGCCCCCGCAGATTGAAGAGGATGTCCTCCTGCCGCAGGGCCAGTTCCCTGCCCTCGGCGATGGCCACTTGTTCCGCTACCAGGTCCACACCGGTGAGCACCTCGGTGACGGGGTGCTCTACCTGGAGTCGGGCGTTGACCTCGATGAAGAAGTAGTTCATCTCCTTGTCAACGATGAACTCGACCGTGCCGGCGTTCGTATATCCAGAGGCCTCAGCCACGGCCAAGGCGGCAGCTCCCATCTCGGCACGAAGGACATCGTCGACGACAGGGGAGGGGGCCTCCTCCAGGACCTTCTGATGGCGCCGCTGCAGCGTGCATTCCCGCTCAGCCAGGTGGATCGCATTGCCGTGCGTGTCGGCGAGAATCTGGATCTCGATGTGGCGCGGCGTCACGATGGCCTTTTCAACATACACTCGGCCATCGCCAAAGGCCGAAGCGGCCTCGCTGCTCGCTGAGCGGAAGGAGCTCTCCAGGTCTTCCTCCCGGTCGACCTTGCGCATCCCCTTGCCGCCACCTCCAGCCGCTGCCTTGAGCATGACCGGGAAGCCGAGCTCGCGGCTGATCTCGAGGGCCGCGGTGGCGTCCTCGACGGGCGACGGACTACCGGGAACAACCGGAATGCCCGCTCTGACGGCCGCCTCGCGTGCCGTTGCCTTATCGCCCACCAGAGCCATGCACTCCGGTGATGGGCCGATGAAGATGAACCCGGCCTCAGCGCAGCGTCTGGCGAACTCGGGACTCTCGGCCAGAAAGCCGTAGCCGGGGTGAATGGCATCGGCGCCGCTCTCGGTGGCAACGTCCAGAATCTTGTCGATGCAAAGGTAGGATTCCACGGCGGGAGCCGGACCAATCGGGTAGCTGGAATCGGCATAGCGGACGTGCAGCGCCTCGCGGTCGGCCTCGGAGTAGACGGCGACGGATTCGAGGCCGAGATCGCGGCACGCGCGGATGACACGCACGGCGATCTCACCGCGATTGGCGACAAGGATCTTCTTAATCTCAGGCATTCGCCGAGAGGCCTCCCTGAACAGCAGGTTGCAGCGTCCCTAAAGCGTAGCCGCTCGGGGCCTCGCTTACCACGTCGGGAGGGTCCCAGAATGTCCCCTCGCTAGGTGCTGGGTAACACGTGGGCGGAACAGCGGCTGCGCTCGGTTGCCGGTCGGCGCGGGGTAATCACCTTGGCGGACAGTTCACTCGCGGTAGGGGTACTTGTCCGTCGAGTACCCGCATCGCCGCTCGCTCAAGCGTCCGCTACGGCGATCACCCCGCGCCTCCCTGGGTTCGCTAACTCAGTTCTGCTAGTCGCGACCGCAGATCGGCGATATATGGAGCCAGCTCCGCTGCGGCTGCATCTAGGTTCTCGATATCGGAGAGCTTGATGCCTTTTCGGTGCAGGCGCTTTCCTTGTAAACGCTTCTCGAGCGGGCCTGCTGGCCCCCGGATGTCGACGTTGTCGGCGGACTCCCAGAGCTCGAGGTCGGCCTCGAGCTTGCGCGGACTCTTGTCCGCTAGCGTCTTCAGCTTGATGAAGAGTCAGTAGTCAGCCAGCGCCTCGATGTCGATAAGACCGATCTCGGGCTCGTTTGACAGCTCCTGCGCAAGCACCAGGGACACCCGCCGAATCGCGGTCTCCTCCACCAGATCGAACACCCAGTAGTAGTCGATGTGGATTCTCGGGGCGCGGAGGCGCTCCTCGAATTTCGCGGGGTCCTCGGTTTGCTGGCGGAGCAGCAATAGCTCATTGGTCATGTTGATCTCCGCCTGCTGCGCTCGAATGGCTTGATCCCAAGCGGTGTCGTAGTCCTCCAACTCGAGTGACACGCTGCAGGCGAGCTCGTGTACATGGCCTCGGCCCGGCCCTAGTCTTGCGGCGCTCAGCAGCGCTTGCTGAGCTTCCCGCGTCTGCCCTGTCAGCATGAGTGCTCTGCCGCTGTGGTAGTGGGCCTCCCAACTGTGGGGATCCGCCTGCAATGCGAGGCCGAATTCGACTAGGGCCCTGGGGGTCTCTTCCCGGGCGCTCAGGTCGATGCCGGTCTGGATGTGGCGGCGAGCCACATTGACGTTAATGGGCGCGCGGTAGTAGCCAGTGCGAGTATGTGCTCGATAGCCGGCGTGGCGGAGTCGCACCTCGACCTCGCGCCAAGACGGAAGCTCCGAGCCGACCTGATGGGTTGAGGTCGGGCTTGGGTAGTACCCGACGACATAGTAGGACCGAAGCCAGCGGATCACGTTCCCGTAGGCAGCGCTCAGCCTCTCGAGATCCTTGCCACCAATGATGAACTGCCCGCCCGTTAATCGAGCCAGCCCTTCCAGCCTGCTCCTGCTAACACGCCCAATGAGACCCCGCATAAGCCCAGAACGGACGATGCTGCCAAAGCCCACTGGAAAGAACGGTGCGCCCGACTGCCGCGCCAATCTCAGGAGATCCTCGAAATTCACAGCGCTGTGCCGGTCAACGCCGTCGGTGACGACGACCAGCGCCGGCCGTCTTTGTGGCGCGCCGTCAATACGCGTTCCTAGAATGGTCTCAGGCCCGCACCGGTCAGAGTCGTGCTCCAGGCGGTGGAAGCCCACAGCAATGGCGTCGCGTACGGCAGAGCCTCCTTCCGCTGGAGTGTCATTGATCGCTTCCCAAATGTCCTGGTCATCCGGGCGGCCCCAGATTCCAGGCCCCGGGATCCCAGTGAATCGGAGAAGCAGAACACAGTCGTTATCGGCAAGCTGATTGAGGAATTGAAGGGCACCGCCCTTCGCGACATCGTTCATGCCTCCCATGCTGTCGCTGACATCCATGAGCAGGGCGACGTCCAGCGGGGTCTCTCGTGGGCTCAGCAACATCGCCACATCCTGCTCGACACCGTCCTCGAACACGATGAAGTCCG
>CALAKE010000748.1 GCA_937922775.1 uncultured bacterium
CCGGATCATCATGGAGGGGCGACCGCGCATCATCGACATCGGCCGGCTCGAAACCGCCGAGGCCACCCGGTATTTTGCGGTGGGCGCTGGGGCAGGCTACGATGCTGAGCTCATGTCGGGAACCAGCGGAGAGGCCAAGCGCCGCTGGGGCTGGGCAGCATATGTGTCGTATGTGATGCGGACAGCGCCGAGCATTCGCCCAATCCCCTTTCGAGTCACTGTGGACGGATCTTGCTCGGAGCTCGATGCGGCGTCGGTGCTGGTCGCCAACTGCCGTGAGATCATGCCGGGCATACTGAGCCTGGGGGGCGAGGTTGCCCTCGACGATGGCCATTTTGATACCTTCATTCTCAAAGCGCACGGGCTTCTGGAGTCCGCTGCGCTGGTCGTGCAGCTAATGCGGCAGAAGGTCAAGGAAACCGAACAGGTACGGCGTCTGAGCGGACGTGAAGTCCGTGTCGAGTGCGACACCCCGCAACCCGTCGAGTGCGACGGGGATGTGGTCGGCACGACGCCGTTCACCGCCACCATCATTCCAGGCGGTCGAACCGTGATGGTCCCCCGCTGAGGAGCTTTCATGGGCGAGATTAGCGAGTTCTCATTTTCGGTGCGCCTGTTCGTGAAAACCTACAAGTGGCGACGCATCGACCCCACCCCCTGGACTTCCGTGAGCAAGCCGCTCAGCGAGAGCCGAGTCGCCGTGGTGTCCAGCGCCGGCTTCGTGCTTCCCGACCAGGAGCCCTTCGATCAGAAGATGAAGGGAGGGGACCCGAGCTATCGGCTCATCCCCGCCGACACCGACGTGGCGACCCTCATCGACGCCCATCGAAGCGAGTCCTTCGATCACACAGGGATGGATCAGGATCCCAACCTCGTCTTTCCTCTCGATCGCATGCGCGAGATGGTCGAGAGCGGGCGGATCGGTGAGCTCGCGCCGCGCCACCCCTCCATGATGGGATCGATCACGGCGCCGGGAAGGATGATCAAACAAACGGCGCCGCAGGCGGCAAGCGACCTGGTCGAGGACCAGGTCGACGTGGCGCTGCTGATTCCGGTCTGACCGAGGTGCAATCAGACCGTGGGTCTGATCGCGGCAGAGATCGAGCGGCAGGGTATCCCCACCGTGGCGATTCAGCTTCTGCGCGTGGTGGCCGAAAAGGTCGGGCCACCGCGGTCGATGTTCGTGCCGTTCAAGCATGGCTATCCTCTCGGGGAGCCCGACAACCCGGAGCTCCAGCACAAGGTCATAGAGGCTGCACTCGCCCTGCTCGAGAATCCCGACCTCGGGCCCCGGGCAATCGTCGATCTTAACCCCTAGCTGAAACCCTCGAGCTTTGCCACGAGCCTGGCGGTGGTAGCTTCTCGTGCGTGCGATCGGTACGCGTCGTACGGAATCGCATGTTTTGTAACCAACATTACCAACCAGACACACGTCGGCCCCCGCGTACGCGAGCGAAAGCGGATAATTGAATCCTCGAAATTCAGATTCCTCGCTGGGGGGATTCAGGTCAACGCGGAGTTTCGCACGGCGAGGTCAACGAGGTGAGGGCTCGATGAGGATTCTCCAGAGCAGGATAGTTATGACAGTGCTGGCGGCGATCGCCCTGAGCATTGTTGCGGCAGGCTGTGGCGGTGACGAGACTCCGTTGTCACCGCAGCAGGTGATGGAACCTTTGGGCTATGTGTCTCCAATGGCTCAGTTGACGCTCAGCAACGCAACCGTCTCGGTCGGCGGCCAGCCGGTGAACGGGCAGACCGTTCAGCACGGCCATATGCAGGGCATGAATACTTTCTTCCAGGCCGTGCTTCAAGAGGGTGATCACCCGGCTCTCGGCCAAACCGTCCAGGTCAAGTACCAGTGGCCAGGCGGCATGGGCATGATGAACCGGCAGGGAATCGTCACTCTCTACGACGATGGCACGCATGGTGATTGGCAGGCCGGGGACGGTATCTACTGCCTCGATGACTTCCAGCATCAGGCGGGTTTCTGTGGGCAGGGCGCGCCGAACGGAACCTATCACTACGAGTTCTGGGGGCAGGGCCCAGGCGGCCACCACAGCAACCACGTTGACGTCGCGGTATCGGTCATGAATCAGTAGCACCGGACGCCACCAATTCCCGTCTCGTCTCGACAGTCGACCTCTGAAGAGCCATCCTTTCCGGGTATCGATTCCCGGTCCGAGCTTCTTCAAGGGTTGTGAAGCGCCGCCGGGATCCCGCCCTGGAGCCTTCGATTGTCTGAGAATCTCAACGAGCACGGGTCGCGCGCCGGTTTGGCCGAGCGCATGAAGGCCTTGCTGCGTCCTGTCATGCCACTGCGCTACCGGCCGCAGGCGATCTTCGACCGTCTTGTCGAGCGTGCCGCTGGCGATGTCGTTCGTGGTGGCCCCTTCAAGGGTGTGAAGTACATCGATGAGGCCCGGCAACAATTCCGGCTCCTGCCGCGCCTGCTCGGCACCTACGAGATCGAGCTGTGGGGACCGCTGGAGCAAGCGATTGATCGCGGCTATCAACGGATCGTCAATGTCGGGGCCGGTGAGGGCTATTACGTAGTCGGTCTGGCCCGGGCGATTCCCGCGGCCGAGGTCATCGCATTCGAGGACAACCGGCAGAGGCAGAGGCTGATCGGCAAGATGGCGGCGCTCAACGGAGTCGCGGAACGGGTGTCGGTGCACGGCCGCTGCGAAGTGGCCGACCTGCGCGATGCGGTCGGCGGAGATGAGGACTGCCTGGTGGTGATGGACGTCGAGGGCGCGGAAATGGCACTGCTCGATCCTCATACTGTGCCGGACCTCGCGCGATGCGCCGTATTGGTTGAAATCCACGACTTCGTCGATAGCAACCTCAGCTCTGTGATTCGGTCTCGGTTCGCCCCGACCCACGACATTGTCGAAATTGACCAGCGCGCCCGCACGCTTGCTGATTTTCCCCTGCGTACGCCGTTGGGCAGCGGCCGCCTTCTCGCGCGACGCTACGTCAAGGCGATGGACGAGGGCCGGCCGGCCAAGATGAACTGGTTCTCGATGACGCCCAAGAGGTAGGACCAGTTTCAGCCGGAGCCGCCGGCGAACCTCGCCTGTCGCGGCAGGGCGGTCGCCGAATCACCAGAATGGCGGCTCGCTACTCTCCCAGAATGAAGCTCTGGTAGAGGATCGCGACGATCAGCAAGTTGGCGGCAACGAGGGCGAGCAGCACCATCCATCCCTGCCAACCGAGTCCGTTCTTCGCCGCGTCTATCACCTCGGGTCGCTCATCCGTCGGCAGGCTATCCACGCGCTCCCTCCTTCCGGCCCGGCAGCACACCGCGCCCCCAGGCCCCCACGTTTCGAAGCACGATCTCGATCGACCGTAGCGGGCAGAGAAAGCCGCACCAGGGGGTGCGGACCACGAGCGACAGCGTCAGGACGATAAACAGCAGCCCCCACTGGAGGGTGCTGCCGGTCAGGGCAAAGAGTGCGGCGAAGGGCTCATAGCTCGCCAGCGCCGGCTGCAGCGTGATGAACGCGGCGAAAATAGCCGCAAAGACCACGACATTCCTCGACGACTCCAGCACTCGCCCAACCCGTGCCGACAGCTTCAGATTCATGCCGCCGATGACCCCGACACACCGCTGTGCGGCACCGAAGGGACACACGTACAAACAGTAAATGTTGCGGCGATGGAGGAGGGTGGTGATAACCAGCCCGATGATCAAGAAGTAGAAAGCGAGGTTGCTGTAGATGTCGGGGAAGTATCCGGAGAGCAGCGATGTGATTTTCGCTAGGGAGATGGGCGACGCGGCCCAAAACCCGATGATCATCAGTCCCGTGAGCTGACATGCCCAGCGCACCCAGCGGCGCACCGAGCCACCGGCGCGGTGCGCGGCGATGCCGGCGGCGAACAACGCGAGAACTACGATCTCCAGCAGACCGAACTCGAATGATCGCGGCGGAGCAGGCAGGCGCACGTCGAACTGATCGTCGGCCACTTCGGCCACGGCGCTCCGCAGGCTGGCGACAATCGCATCTGATGTGCGCGTAGCTCCCGTAACGCCGACGACAGCTTCGTAGTCGTACTCGACCTCGTGGAAATCGGACCCGGCCACTTCTTCGAAATAGGCGGCGGACCTGACCATGCGGAAGAAGATCGGCGTCTCCCGATGCTCAACGACCTCGACGCCGGCGACCTCGCCCTCGAGGTCTACACCGACCACAAGCATGAGGGGGCCGCCGTAGCCGTTGGCCTTTCCCATGGCGGCCCAGCCGACGGGCTCTCCACCTTCATCGAGAACAGAATAGACCCCGCGAGACAGCTCGATGCTCCCTGCCGTGGGGAAGATTCTCTCGATCGCTGGATCGAGGTCGGGCGCTGCCCTCGTCTTGCCGTAGGCGAGGGCCATGGCCAGGGCGACGAAGACGACCAAGTAGATCGCCATCCGGCGCCCTGTCGACGAGAGTCTTCTCGCTCTTGCCCCCGTGTCTCGCTTCCTCAAGCCTCAGGCCTCCCGGGCCCCGGTCAACAGGAGGCGCCACAGGCCAACGCCGGCGATCACGGTGATCAGGCCGAAGAGAAGTCCACCCCGCATGGCGGCAGTCGCCTCGTTCTCTCCCAGGCTGGTGCCGACGAATGCAATGGTGAAGCCGGCGAGCAGCATCCAGAGGAGGAGGGTGGCCCACTTCCACGCGGGCAAGGGAATACCTCGCCCCTGCGCCCACGCACGAAAACCAACGAGGACCAGGCAAAAGAGAATGCCTTCGACGAACCAGAAGAATCCACTGTTGAAGATCTGCATCGTCGGCCTCAATCGAAATCGATGAAATCTTCGCTCTTGAGCCACCAGGGCGGCTCTCGGTAGGAGGCGTTCTCTCCTCCGAGCGAGGGAATGTAGTACTTGCTGGGTTCCGGACCGGGGTAGAAGCCCTTCTGCATGGTCGTCAGTGCCCTCTCCGAGAGCCCGGTGGGATCGTTCATCGTCACACTGGCAGCAGTCTTGTGAAGCCAATTGGACTTGCGCGTGTAAGGGCAAGCTGCAACACAGAGCCGGCAACCCATGCTGCCCAGGTTCGACATCCAGAAGTTGTTGCACTTCGACGCGTTGACCTTGTAGCGGCGATAGCCCCGTATTTCCTCTTTGTCGCCCATCGTGATGGCGTTGGACGGGCAGATCTCCGCGCACACTTTGCAGTGCTTGCAGAAATCCTGGACGCCGATGTCGATGGGCTTGTCGGTCTTCATCTCCAGGTTCGTGGTGATGACCGCGGGTCGGAAGTTGCAGCCCAGCTCCGGCGTAATGATGATCGTGTGGCGCCCCTGTTCGCCAAGCCCTGCATCAACACAGATCGGTGGCACCATGAGGTCATAGCTGGTGCCGGGGAAGTGAGATCGCGCCGGGTAACCGAGCGACTTCACGAACGCCTCCATCCGCGCCGCTATGACGCGGGAGCGCGAATATGCATCGCTGGAGGTGCTGTAGTTGGGACTAGCGTACAGCGCATCCCACGACATGGGCGTGCCGACCACGATGGCGTACTTCCAGTGGTCGGGGATCTCGAGGGGCTGATTGACGTCCTCGAAGCCACGGCCACGAATCGGATAGCCGTACACCCAGTCGGGATTGAGTGCCGTGATGCCGACCAGGGTCGAGCCGAACATGTGGGCGGCCTTCTTGATCAGCTCGGCGGTCTTTTCGGGGCTCTTCATCTTGAGGGGTTCGCTGACGCTGCCGCCTCCGAACCCGCCATAGCGGCTGGGTCGCGGGAAGTCCGACTCGCCGGGCGGGCTCTCGGGGGGACGGGGCCCCACCGCCCCCATGGCGTTCGACCAGGCCTCGGCCAGGAAGAACTGGTCGTGGTACGTCTCCATGTCTTTCATGAGGGCCGGCATGATCTCGTTCATGTAGATGATGTCGAGCTCGAGGTCTTCCGGGACTTTGGCGTAGTGGGCCGCCATGGCGGGCTCCCATTCGCCTCCTTCTTGAACCTGCATGTATTGGCGCCGGAAGCGACCACGGCGCTCGAAGAGTTGCTCGACGCGGGCGTCGGGGCGGCTGGTCGGCCCGACCCGCTCATATGTAGGTTCGTCCACCTCATAGGGACCATGGTTGATCGTTAGGCTGGCGCCTTCCTGGTTTTGCCAGCCCAGGAAGCTGTTCGGGTCCTTGCCCGCCGCATAGCCGAACAGGCCGAGACCAGCCCCTCCGGCGACGGCGCTCGCAGCCCCGGTGGCAGTCAGAAATTGTCTCCGGTTCATTCCCGTCTTCGGGTCGGTCTCACTCATGGGCTGTTCCTCGGTGGGCTTCTTTGATACCCCTATGCGCTCATCGCCAGCCCGCTGATGCCTGGGCTGGCGTGAATCTCGATCCCGTCTTTCGATCGCACGGAGTCAAGTGCGGGACCTTCAGCGGACTTATGTTTCGGGCCTTCAGATGCCCGAAACCTGCCTGCACAGCCTACGAATACGAAGTCGGCTCCGCTCATTTCCAAGATGTGATGTGCGCCCAGCTCGGGCCCCATCAGGAAGGCGGTCGTTGATGCCGCGTCAGCTTGCATGGCGGTGGCGGCGACGACGGTGGCGCTGAGCATTGCTTCGGCTGGCCTGCCCGATCTCGGATCGATCAAGTGACCAAATCGCTCGTCGCCCACCTCTACGAACTGCTCGTAGTTCCCGGACGTGGCAATTGCCTGGTCGCGCACCTCGAGTGTTGCGAGGATGCCCGACGGCTGTAGCGGATCAGCGATACCCACACGCCAGCCGCCGCCATGACCATGGCCGGGGGCACCGAGAACGCGCAGGTCGCCGCCGGCATTGATCACAGCCTGGCGCACGCCACGAGCACGCAATACCTCGGCCGCCCGATCGACGGCATACCCCTTTGCGATGCCCCCGAGGTCGATTGCGGTACCGGAATGCGCGAGGCCTGCCGAGTTACCAGCGGTGTCGACCGCGATGGTCCGGTAGTCGACCTGCCCGAGCGCGGAGAGCAGCGCTTCGGGAGTCGGACGGTGAGGTGCTCGACCGGGCCGACTCCCTCGCGAGTCCTTGTCTGTCTCGTCGCGAAGAGCCTGCCGCAGACCGAAAGCCCGCAGGAGGGGCAGGACGGTTACGTCGAACACACCGCCACTCTGCTCGCCCGTGTGGCGGGCCGCACGCAGAACCTCGGCGACGCGGGGATCAACAGCCATGGGCTCGCGCCCGGCGGCGCGATTGAGCCTCGAGATCTGACTATCGGGCCGGAAGGTGCTCATCAACGCGTCGACGGCCCGCACCTCGTCGAAGGCCTGTTCCACGGCGTCCCCGAGGCGCTCGCCGCCGCGATCGTGAACAGCAATCGACACGAAGGTGCCCATACAGGTGATGGTGCGCCGGTAGGGCTCGGCCCCGACGGGCTCGATCAGGCTGAGAAGGTACCTTCCGAGACCAGCCGGAGGGCCGAGCACCGCTACTGCGCCGGCACCTGCTCCCGCGGCACAGGCCAGGCCCAGCAGGCGTCTGCGGTCAAGGTGCGGGCCGGGGCTAGTACCGCTCCGCTGCATCGCCTACATCTTCTCCCGCGCCGTAATGCTCTTCTCCCCGTCCATACTCCAGAATTCGCGCGCCTCGAGCTGTTGGCCGTAGCCGCTGGCCTGGTCGAGACCCACCATCGCCCGGTCAGCAGTCTTGATGCGCCCCTCGATGCCCTGCCGGATCATCCGGTGCAGCCAGGAGTTGTTCGGCTTGTTGAAGGGACAAACGCGCTTGCAATTCGAGCAGCTGAAGCCGTTGAAGTCGTAGCACTTCTCGGGTTCGGCGAACCACTTCAGCGTGCCGGGATTATTCGAACGCGACGGACCCTCCCACGTTCTCGGACCCTTGGTTACCGTGCCGCTCGGGCAGTCATCGGCGCATAGCATGCAGACCTCGCAGAATTCTGTCACGCCAAAGTCGATCGGCGCCGTGGGCACCAGAGGCATGTCGGTGATGACCTTGGCGATCCGCACTCGAGGCCCATACTTGGGAGTCATCAGCAGGCCCATGCGGCCAACCTGGCCGAGGCCCGCATCGACAGCCATCGGGATACTCAGGCCCACGCCATTGCCCGCCGGCAGGGCTCGGTAGCCGAGGGCACGGAGGAAGGCGGCAATCGTCGAGGCGGTCAGTGCCATGCGCGAGTAGCCGTCGCCGGTGGCTGCCGAGGCCAGGCGTCCGGGTGAGTTGGCGATCCCGTAGTAGTCCTCTTCGAAGGCCAATGCGATGACACGGTTCATGGAGGAAGGGATGTACCAAGCGTCGTCAGTCTTCTCGAAACGATCACCCTCGTCGAGTACGGGGATGGCGCGGGCTCGGTCCTCGGCGGATGGCGAATGATGATCGGCATAGAGCCAGAGGCGATTGAGCTCAGCCACACCAACCAGGGATGCGCCATAGAACAGCGAGGCATGGCGAACCGCCAGCGATGCTTCCTCCCAGGTCATGTCGATGTCGGCCGGATCCCAGTGGCCCATATTCATCAGTGCACTGGAGCCTCCCCCCATCATCCCGCCGCCGCCCTCCCACAGGTACGCCTCACGGCTGCCGGCCCATTTCCATGCCGCTGACATGAAGGCCCAGTCGAGGCGAGTCTGGTTGGGTGTCTTGCCTTTGTTCTCCACCAGGTGCACGTGCGACATGTCCTCCTGCGTCTCGAGGCTGGCCCGGCGTACCGGATCGTAGACGTTCCGGCTGAAGACGTTCGCGCTCTCCTTCATGGCGCGCAGCACTTCAGGGTCACATTCGTACGGGAAGGTGCCGTCTGTGAGCTTCTCGACCGGCAGAGGGCCATACTCGCTCTCCGACTCGACGATCACTCCGCGGGCGGTCTCAGCGATCACGTGTGGAGCGGTCAGCCCCACGCCCAGCGCCGTTCCCCCCAAACCGACCATCTGCAGAAAGCTACGTCTGTCGATCGACCGGTCAGGCATGCTCGGGCTCCTTTCCTCCAGCCGCAGCCTGCCGCGGTGCGCGGAATACGAAGCGCAGCAGAAGAACGGCCCACACGACGGCGGCGAACCCCAGAATCGAGCCCATGACGATGGCGCCCTTGGGCATGCCTTCCTCGAGGAAGCTCAGGGTCACCTTGACGACAAACACTGCGTACGCGAGGTTGAGGACGGTCAGGGCCCACTGCCACCAGACCACGCCGAGCCGCCGTCTTTGTGAGTACTGAAGGAGGAGAAAGAGAGTCGCGGCCGCCATGGCGCCGAGGAGGAGGTCAGCCATTTCAGAGCCCCAGGTGGACAGGGATAATCCGATAGGTGCGTCTGATTCTACGACGCGAGGATCAGTAGGTGAAGTCTGCGGGGGGGC
>CALAKE010000749.1 GCA_937922775.1 uncultured bacterium
GCGCTATACCCTGCTGCGAGACCTCGAGCGCCGCGAGGGTGGGGAGAGCTGAGCTTGCACGTCGTTCACCTGGACCTCGAAAGAACCTGGCGAGGTGGGCAACGGCAGGTCTTTCTTCTGGTTCGAGAGCTCGTTGGACAGGGGACACGGCAAACACTGATTTGTCGCGAGGGAACCCGATACCCTGAGCTGCTGAAGGGGATGAGGGGTGTCGATACCGTTGCCGTGCCGCACCGCCTTGCTGCTCTCCGCCGCCGGCCGCGCGGCGACCGTGTCATTCTTCACGCCCACTCCGGCAATACGATTCCGCTCGCGGTCCTCGGCGCGGGTCATCGTGCCTCGGTGATCACGCGACGCGTAGACCTTCCGGTTAACCCCTGGCTCTTTCATCGCGCCGACGCGGTGGTGGCGATTTCCCCTCGAGTAGAAGGGGTACTCCTCCATGCCGGAGTCCACGCCGCTTGTCTGCGGGTCATCTCTGATGGGATCGACCGCCGCCGCTCGCTCGATCCCGCGGTGACGGCGGAGCTGAGACAGCGCCTGGGTGTTCGCGATGGGCAGTTCGTCGGACTGACCGTCGCGGCGATGGTTCCGGGCAAGGATCCGTTCACCCTGGTTCGGGCATTGGCCGACCTGCCGCGACACTATCTGCACGTGTGGGTCGGGGATGGTGAGCTCGACCACCAGGTCGCTGAGCTGGCGGCAGAGCTGGGCACTAGCGACAGGCTTGTCCTCACCGGTTTCGATCCCGATCCGGATCGCTGGTTCGGTGTGGCGGACGCGTTGGTCCAACCGAGTATCTTCGAGGGGCTGGGATCGATCTTTCTGGACGCGTTCCATTTCGGCAGGCCGGTTGTAGGAGCCGATATTCCTGGCACTGCAGGTCTTCTGGAGGACGGAGTCTCGGCCCTGAAGTTCCCCGCTGGCGACGCAGCGGCGCTGGCCGCCAGCATTCGCCGCCTGATGGACGATCGGGACCTCTCGGATACTCTCGTTAGTGAAGGCGGGCGACGAGTTGCCGCATTCGATATCCGCCATGTTGGCAACAAGTACTTGAGTCTCTACCAGGCGCTGCTCGACAAGGAATAGGCACCACCGTCTCGTGGTCATCCGGCCCTCCCTTTGAGGACGCGTCCTACGCAGGCAGGGGTCGAATCGAACCCGGCTGACGGTTGAATCGAACAAAGAGGAGTCCGATGCGTGTTTCGCGACGGTCTGTATGCGTGACAGCTTTCCTTGCCACCTGCCTCGTTGTTTTTGCCGCCTGCACACTGCCGGAATCTCCGCCACCGGAGCTCGAGGACTGGGAGAATCCAGCGGTCATCGGGCGCAACAAGGAACCTGCCCACGCAACCTACATTCCCTACGGTGACCGGGACTCGGCGCTTGCCGGCAACGCTTCGGCTTCGCCCTTCAACCGCTCGCTGAACGGCACGTGGAAGTTCAATTGGGCGGAACGCCCCCGGTCCCGGCCGGCTGCTTTCTACGAACCTACCTTCGATGTCAGCTCGTGGAACGACATCGAAGTCCCGGGTAACTGGGAGCTGCAGGGTCATGGAGTGCCGATCTACAAAGAGACTGGGCCGATCGGGGCGATGGGCAACGAGCCGCCCGAGATCGACCATGAATACAATCCGGTGGGCTCGTTCCGGCGCGAATTCGATGTGCCGGCGGACTGGGACGGGCGTCGCGTTTTCCTGCACTTCGCGGGAGTGAGCTCCGCCTTCTACGTCTGGGTGAATGGCGAGGAAGTCGGATACAGCCAGGGGAGCCGCACACCGGCGGAGTTCGAGATCACCTCGTTCGTGAACGCCGGCAGCAATACGCTGGCCGTCGAAGTCTATCGATGGAGCGACGGCAGCTATCTCGAAGATCAGGACTTCTGGCGCCTCAGCGGCATCTACCGAGATGTATTCCTCTTCTCCACGCCCCCGGCTTACATCCGCGACTTTTTCGTGCGTGCCCTCCTCGATGATTCCTATGTAAACGGTCGCCTCGAGGTCAGCGTGAACGTTCGGAATCGTCCCATCGATGAGGCTCCGAGCCCAGAAGGGCAGACAGGCTCAGGCTCAGGAGATCTGCGAGCCAGATGGGTCGAGCTCGAGCTGCTCGACCCGCAGGGAGCGCCAGTGTTCAGCAACCGGCGCCCTGATTCGGTCGAGACCGCTGGTCCTGGCGAGGAGGGCGAAGAAACCGAGTTCGGACTTGTCGTTGAGGTCGACCGTCCGCTGCAATGGAGCGCCGAGCATCCGCATCTCTACACATTGCTCATTTCCCTCGTTGACGACTTCGACGAGATTCGCGAGGTGATCAGCACCAGGGTCGGATTTCGCACGGTCGAGATCCGCGACGGTATGCTGCAGGTCAACGGCGTTCCCGTCCATCTGAAAGGTGTGAACCGGCACGAACACGATCCGGATCGCGGCCACGTCATGTCGGAAGAGTCGATGCTCGCGGACATCCGCCTGATGAAGGAGTTCAATATCAACGCAGTACGCACAGCGCACTATCCCAACGTGCCGCGATGGTACGAATTGTGCGACGAGCATGGGATTTACCTCGTTGATGAAGCCAACGTGGAATCGCACGGGGCCGGCTATGAAACAGACGACACCCTCGCCGCCAAACCGGAATGGCTCGAGGCGCATCTCGATCGCACGCGGCGAATGGTCGAGCGCGACAAGAACCACCCGTCGGTCATCATCTGGTCGTTGGGCAACGAGGCCGGCGATGGCGAGAACTTCGTTGCCACCTACGAGTGGATCAAGGAGCGTGATCCGTCACGGCCCGTGCAGTACGAGATGTCCGACTTGCGCGAGCACACTGACATTTTCGCGCCCATGTACGCGCGCGTTCACATTCTCGAGGCCTATGGAAGTGAACCTCGCGATCGCCCTCTGATTCTGTGCGAGTATGCCCACGCGATGGGCAACAGCGTCGGCAACCTGCAGGAATACTGGGACGCCATCTATGCTAGCGACCATCTCCAGGGCGGCTTCATCTGGGACTGGGTCGATCAAGGTATCCGTGCCGATGCCGACGACGGCACTGAGTACTTCGCCTACGGGGGCGACTTCGGTCCGGACGACGTACCCAGCGGCGACAACTTCTGCATCAACGGTCTCGTCAATCCCGACCGCGAGCTCAACCCGCACATCTGGGAGGTAAAGAAGGTCTACCAGGGCGTCGACGTCAGGCCGCTGGACTTGGCCAACGGCCAGGTCGAAATCGAGAATCGCTTCGATTTCACGGACCTGTCTGATCTCGAGCTGCGCTGGACCGTGACGGGAGACGGGCAAGAGGTGGCCGCGGGAATCTTGGGCGACTTTGGGCTTCCACCGCATCAGACTCGGGTAGCGAGTGTGCCGTTGCCGTCGATGGATCCGGAACCCGGGGTCGAGTACTTCCTCGACATTCGGTTCCACACCCGTCGTGATGGGCCACTTCTGTCGGCCGGGCACCTGGCTGCCTGGGAGCAGTTCAAGCTTCCCGTGCAGGTTCCGTTCACGAGTGCACCGCTCGCTCGTTCCCGGAAGATTTACCCTTCCGAAGAGGACGGAATGCTCTTCATTGAAGGAGAGAGCTTCACTCTGACAATCGACCTCGACGACGGTCAGATCAGCTCGTTCGTGTACATGGGCACGGAGCTCGTGCTCTCGGGTCCCGAGCCGAGTTTCTGGCGCCCGCCCAACGACAATGATTTCGGCAACGGGATGCCAGAGCGCCAGGGGATCTGGAAGGTGGCGGGCTCTGATCGCCACATCGAAAGTGTGAGTTGGTACCAGAACTCCAATCGTGACGTTCGCGTCAACATCCTGGCCACGCTCCCGGCCGGGGAGTCGAAGCTCTTCACCGAGTACGTGATTTGGGGGAGCGGCGAGATCGTCATCAACAACCGATTCGTTCCGGGCGCCGTCGACCTGCCGAATCTGCCGCGTCTCGGCATGAACATGAGTCTGCCGGTGGAATTCGAGAGTGTCGAATGGCTCGGCAGGGGGCAGGACGAAGTTATTTCAGAGCCCCGCACGTAAGTAAGGGGCCTTGGTGTTACGGCCGGGTGGCAGCCTCTTGCGAAGCAAAGGGATGGTGATTTGGAAATAATTAAAAAAAACTCTGTACTCTCTGTGTCCTC
>CALAKE010000750.1 GCA_937922775.1 uncultured bacterium
CATCCGATGCCGATGAATAAGCGCGTTTTCTCGGCCACCCACCTACTGTCGGTGCGGTTGGCTCCCTATACCGGCACGCAAGGGAGGAGGACGATCATGTCGATATTGACGGTTTTGACGGCAGTCTCCCTGGCGGGCTGCGCCGCCGCGGGGGCTGTCGGCCAGCAAGAATCGCTCGAGGAGTGGGAGAGGCGGAGCTTCGAGACGCAACCGCCGGAGCAGGTTTTGGATGCCGCCGGCATCGAACCTGGAATGGTGATTGGTGAGGTAGGCGCTGGTCGGGGCCGCTTCACCGTGCTTTTGGCCCGCCGGGTAGGCCCCGACGGCAAAGTCCTCGCCAACGACATCGATCCCGGGAGCCTGGACTTTCTCCGTGAGCGATGCACGAAAGCTGGCATCTCCAACGTCGAGATCATTCTCGGGGAGGTGGATGATCCTCTCTTTCCCGAGGCAACTCTCGACATGGCCTTTATGGTGGCGACCTACCACTGGTTCGAACATCCGGTGGCCATGTTGAGGAACCTGCGGCCAGCGCTGAAGCCCGGCGCGACGGTTGTCCTCATCGAGCCCGACCCCGTACGCGGACCCGGCGGCCAGGATCACGGGGTGAGCGTCGAGCGAATGCGGCGTGAGGCGGAGGAGGCCGGCTTCGAGTTGATTCGTGCCGAGACGTTCTTGCCGGAAGACCTTTTCTTCGTACTACGCATCTCGGGCTAGCAGGCCGCTACGGCCCGCCGGTGACGATCGCAGAGTTTTTCCTGTCTGCATCTGTCGGGAAATGCGGTGAAGCGAGTAGTATTCGCCGCACTTCACCCGACATGAGCTCGCTTTGTTGCAGGCCACCGGATTGCTTTGGCGCCGGTGGAACGCTTCGGAATCACCAAGGGCGGGCTTGCTCACCAACGAGAGGGAGGACTTCTCATGGCTTCGAATGCGATCTTCTTTGGCTGGAACCGCGCGGTACCTGGTCGCGAGCGCATCAGCGAGCAACACTTCGGAGAATTCGTCGAGTATCTGACGGGTCTACAGCAACAGGGTTCGATTCAATCCTTCGACGTCATGTTCCTGGACCCACACGGTGGGGACATGAACGGCTTCTTTTTGATTCGCGGAGAGAGCGACGAGCTGAGCGCTGTAATGACAACAGAGGATTGGGCCGTTCACATGACGCGTGCGGCGATGCACCTCGACGGCGCTGGTGCCGTGCGGGGAGCCACCGGCGACATGGTGATGACGCGGATGGCCCTCTGGGGTGACGTTATTCCTGACTGAGCTCGGTACTCCGGGGCATGAGTAGCTGAAAGTACTCATGCTCCGGAGCAACGACCGGCGCCTGCCTGCCGCTCCGCGAGATCGGTAGGTCCTGGACACCGGCTGCGAGAGATCGGGAGAAAGGGGCGACACATGGTCGAAGAAGCACATTTCGAGGAAACCGAGCACGGCAAGCTCGTCACCAACGACGGCTGGTTCGTATTGCACGCGTCCGAGGCGCCCTGGGTGACCACCGAGCGGTTCGGCGGGGGCTGCCGCTTCGAGGGCAAGATCATGTTCTCCGACATTGGCGTACACCTTCGCACCATCGAGCCGGGCCAGCCGGCCTGTCTCTACCATCGCGAAGAAGCCCAAGAAGACTTCTTCGTGGTGGCGGGGGAGTGCATCCTCGTCGTCGAGGAACAAGAGCGGCACCTGAAGGCGGGACACTTCGTTCACTGCCCGCCCGGCACCAATCACGTGTTCGTAGGCGCGGGGGAGGAACGGTGCGTGATCTTGATGATCGGCCACCGGCCGGAGACCCAAGCGATCTGCTACCCCGTAAGCGAGGTCGCCGCCAAGTATGGGGCCTCAGTGGAGTCAGAGACCCCGGACCCGAGCGAGGCCTACGGCAACGTAAGGCGCGAGCCCGCCGAGCCGATCTGGCCGCTGTACGGCGTGGAGTGAGCGAGACGCCGTACGAGGAACGCCGGGGCAGTTGAACTAACGCATTCCGGCGTTCATGATCGGGCTGTACGCAGCGGCATCGATCAGCCCGTGTGCCTGGTTTCGGCCGCAGATTCTGCCGTTCTCACCCAGGTGCGCTTTCATCATCAGAGGGAAGCTCATGAGAGTGACCGACCTTTGGAGCGAGGGCGGGAAGCCGACACTCTCGTTCGAGCTGTTTCCGGCAAGGACGGAGAAGGGGGCCACGAACCTGGAAGGCGCAATCGATGAGTTGGCCGCTCTTCAGCCCGACTTCGTCTCAGTGACCTTTGGAGCCGGAGGTTCGACCCGACAGGGCTCATACGAGCTCCTGCAGAAGCTGAAGGACGAGAGGAGCCTGGAAGTTCTCGCCTATTTCGCCTGCTACGGCCTGGGCCCAGACGACATCACCGATATCCTTGGCGGGTATGAGGGGCTGGGAATCGCCAGCGTGCTCGCGGTGCGAGGAGACACGCCCCGAGAGGAGGGCTTCGAGCCCCATCCCGAGAGCCTTCCGCATGCCTCCGACCTGGTAGCTTTCATCCGCTCCCGTTACGGCTTCTGCCTGGGGGTGGCGGGGTACCCCGAGGGACATGTCGAGGCGCCCTCCCGTGACCAAGACTTGGCCTATCTGAAGCTCAAGGTCGATGCGGGGGCCGACTACATCATCGCGAACTACAGCTACGACAACGCGTATTTTTTCGACTACGTCGATCGTTGTCGGGCGATAGGGATCGAAGTTCCGATCTTGCCCGGTGTGATGCCGATCTACAGCATCAAGATGCTGGACATTCTTGCCGGTATCTGCGGCGCGACGATCACCGAGGAAGTGCGGGAGGGTATCGCCGCCCTGCCGGAGGACGATAACGAAGCTCTTGTCGAGTTCGGGATCGACTTCGCGGCTCGCCAGTGTGCCGGACTGCTGAGAGCAGGTGCCCCCGGTGTTCACATCTACACGATGGACAAGAGCGCGTCGGCCGTGGGCGTCGTCAACAGC
>CALAKE010000751.1 GCA_937922775.1 uncultured bacterium
GTCACGGAGTGGGGCATGTCCGAGCGAGTCGGCCCATTGACCTACGGTGGCCAGGCTCACGAGGTATTCCTCGGTCGGGACTTCGTGCAACACAAGGAGTACTCGGAGAGCACGGCGGTCATTATCGATGAGGAAATCAGGAAGATCATCGAGACGGCCTACGACGGCGCCCGCGACCTGCTCTCAGAGAACAACGAGGCACTCCACGCGGTAGCCACCGCCTTGCTCACGCGAGAGGTTCTGGACGGCGAGGAGCTCGCGGTGTTGGTCGAAGGGCGCGAGCTTCCTGAGCTCAAGCCGTCCGACGACGATCCCGGAGGAAAGTCTCCCGGGAAGCCTGACGCCGAGGGAGAGCCCGAGCGAACCGCTCAAGAGCCGTCGGCGCATGTTCCGGCCCTCGATGAGGGCCAGCCGGCCGAGGGCTAGTTCGACAGATGACCAGTGACCGGGCAAGAGACGCCCGGCCGTCTCCATCCGCCATCATTGACAATCTTTTTCCTCACAATGCCCACGTGGTTGGCGGGTACGACCCCTTGCCCCTCCAGCTTCCGGCCGAGAGTCCGCACTTTCACGAGATCGCGGCCGCTCACGGTACCTACGCGATCCGGTTGCAGGAAGTTGGAGAGTCGATTGCCGATGAGTTTCTCCGCGCGCTTGGCAGGGTAGGTGGGGCGGCCCACTCGCACCCCTCCGGAGGTGGTGTCGACCTGATCGTCTTCGCCAGCCTCCCCCAGGTCGAGGCGCTGAGAGCACAGCTCCTCACCTCCAGCAATGACCTGCAGCGGCTCGCCGAAGAGGTCGTTGCGGTGCTGCACGCATATCACCGCACCGAGTTTTCTCTCGATTGCGGCGGACGGCAACTGTCTGTTGGCCTGCGGCCGCTCGTAATGGGCGTCATCAACTGCACTCCCGATTCATTCTACGAAGGTAGCCGCATTGGAGAGCGTGCCGCGGCCGAGCTCGGCGAGCAGATGGTCGATTCGGGCGCGGACCTGCTCGACGTGGGCGGGGAATCGACTCGTCCGGGCAGCAAGATGGTCTCTGCTCAAGAGGAGATCGACCGGGTTGCCCCGGCGATCGAGGAGCTCACTTCACGAGTCGAGGTGCCGATTTCGGTCGATACGAGCAAGGCGCCCGTTGCGGCGGCCGCCATCGCCGCGGGAGCGACAATCGTCAATGATGTACGGGGCTTGGCGGCTGATCCCGAGCTCGGGTCGGTGGTCGCGGCGGCCGGGGTGCCGATTATCTTGATGCATACCCGCGGTAGTTCGGAAAGAATGCAAGAGGAGGCTCGCTACGAGGACCTCCTAGCGGATATCTTGAAGGAGTTGCGGGAGGCTTTGGGTCGAGCCAGCCGCGCGGGGATCGGTCCTGAAGCCACACTCGTGGATCCTGGCATAGGCTTCGCCAAGACGGCACAGCAGAGCCTGATCGTGCTGCGCCATCTCGCGGCTTTGCGGTCACTGGGGAGACCGATCGTCATCGGCCCCTCACGCAAGTCGTTTATCGGCGAGGTTTTGGGCTTGCCCGCAGAGGAGCGACTCGAGGGCACGACCGCTTCGGTGGCGTGCGGAGTTCTGACGGGTGCGCATATGGTCCGGGTTCACGACGTGCGCAGCATGAGGCGGGCCGCTTCGGTGGCAGCGGCGATTCGGAGCGAGGGGGTGGGATGGATATCCTGACGCAGTTCGGCTGGACGGACGCCGTCGAGGTGTTGATCGTGGCGTACGTCTTCTACCGCCTGCTGCTCCTCATTCGCCAAACGAGAGCCGTGAGGATGGCTGTTGGTTTGGTGCTCCTGGCCGTCGTGTGGTGGGTCGCCAGGCTCGTTGGCTTGAACATGATCGACTGGCTTCTCTCGAACGTGTTCACCTACATCGTGTTCGCCGTCATCGTGCTCTTCCAGAACGAGATCCGTCGGGTGTTGACCTCGCTCGGCAGAACACCCTTCTTCCGCAGCCTGGCGCGCGGAACGTCTTTGGACCTCATCGACGAGGTCGTCACCGCATCAACATCGCTGGCCTCAAAGCGACATGGCGCGATCCTCGTTTTCGAACGAGAGATGGGTCTGAGTAACTACATCGAAGGGGGCATCGCCTTGGATGCCGCGGTCTCGTACGACCTCTTGGTGTCGATCTTCAACCCGGAAGCTCCACTGCACGACGGCGCGGTGATCATTCAACGAGGTCGGATCGCGGCGGCGAGCAGCTTCTTGCCCTTGACGCTGAATCCCCGATTGTCCCGCGAGCTCGGCTCGCGCCATCGTGCAGCCATCGGCATCACCGAGGAGACTGACGCGGTTGCAGTGGTGGTCTCGGAGGAAACGGGAACCATCTCACTCGTCCGGGACGGGCGCATCACCCGCAAGCTCGATGCCGCGTCGCTGGCGAGCAAACTGCGTGAATTGCTGCAGATGGGTGAAACCGACGGGAGCGAAGAAGTTGGTGAACAGGCCGCGGGGGGTCGAAGCGCGAGCGGCGAGGAGGCGGCCGAGGTGGTGGGGAAATGAACTGGCGGCGCGTCATCCGGGCAATCGAGCCGTACCCGAGAGAGAATTTTCGCCTCAAGGCGATCGCCCTGCTCCTGGCCCTTCTGATGTGGGTGGGTGTCAATAGTGTCGAATCAGAACTGCAGATCATCCCCGATGTGCCGGTCGAGATCGTCAACCTTCCGGACGAGCTGGCCGTCGCCAACGAATGGACGGGCACGATCGACGTTCGCTTGCGGGGATCGGCGCAGCGTTTTCGCGATATCCGGGCGGGTCAGATCGGGCCGCGAATCGACCTGTCCGACGCGAACGCCGGGGAAAATATCATTGCATTGAGCGCGGACGATCTTCGCGTGCCGCTAGGCACGGAGGTCGAGAGCATCGTGCCCAGAGATATCACGGTGGTTCTGGAGGAGCGTGTCGTTGCCGCAATACCGATCTCATCCGTTGTCGAGGGTGAGCCGGCGCCCGGCTATGAGGTGGCCGGCAAGATCTTGGATCCCTCGACTGCGTGGGTTAGCGGGCCGCGGTCGAGGGTCGACCGCCTCGACCACGTGCAGACGCAGATGGTCAATGTTGCTGGCCGGCGGGATTCCTTCACTCAGGTGGTTGCTCTGCGCAGCGGCGACCCATTCGTAGACCTGACATCCGATCGTGAGGCCGAGCTCACCATCGTGATCAATGAGCGGGCGATCAGCATGCAGTACGATGGCGTGCCCGTCGCGGTGGTCAACTCCGAGTTCCGAGTCGATATCAACCCGCAGGAAATTGGAGTTGTCGTCAGCGGGCCGCCTAGCATTCTGGAGAACCTCACCATCGAGAATCTCGTGGTGGAGATCGACGCCACGGGACTCGACCCGAGGGCCGACGATTATCTCATCGAGCCACAGATCAACTTCCGGCCCGAGAGTCTGGCCGAGTCCCTCAGTGTGATTGCTCTTACCCCGCAGCGACGCATCAACGTCCACGTATATCCGACGCCAGCGCAAAGAGACCAATGACTGAGAAGGCGAAGTTGAGTTCACCCCTGTTCGGCACCGATGGAGTCAGGGGAACAGCAAACGTCGAGCCGCTAACCGTGGGGACCTGCGTGCGGCTAGGCAGATCAGTAGCTCACGTTTTCAAGCGTGGCTCGCACCGTCACCGTATTCTGATCGGCAAGGACACCCGGCTGTCGGGTTACATGCTCGAGAACGCGCTCGTGGCGGGCATTTGTTCAATGGGAGTGGACACCCTGCTCGTCGGGCCACTGCCGACGCCGGGGATCGCCTACGTGACTCGCAGCCTGAGAGCCGATGCGGGCATCGTCATCTCCGCTTCTCATAATCCCTACCAAGACAATGGGATCAAGTTCTTCTCGGGTGACGGATTCAAGCTGCCCGACGATCTCGAACACGAGATCGAGGACCTCACGTTTACTGGCCGCATCGACGATATCCGTCCCACCTCAGAGGAGGTCGGCAGGGCGAAGCGAATCGACGACGCCCAAGGCCGATATGTGGAGTTCGTCAAGAGCTCGTTCCCGCGGGGAGAGACCCTCGATGGGCTGAAGGTCGTCATCGACTGTGCGCATGGCGCTGCCTACAAGGTGGGCCCTTGGGTGCTGCGTGAGCTCGGTGCAGATGTCATCGCGCTCGGCGTCGACCCCGACGGCACGAACATCAACGAGAATAGCGGCTCGATGCACCCGGAGCTGACCGCTGAGACCGTCCGAGAGGTAGGTGCCGATCTGGGGGTATGCCTGGATGGTGATGCCGACCGCTGCATTCTGATTGACGAGCGTGGCGGACTGGTCGACGGCGACATGGTGCTGGCGATTTGCGGCCGTGTTTGGAAGGAGCAAGGGAGGCTG
This sequence comes from uncultured bacterium, assembly GCA_937922775.1. GTDB lineage: Bacteria > Acidobacteriota > UBA890 > UBA890 > UBA890 > CALAKE01. Next base: position 4,341 of record CALAKE010000751.1, read on the forward strand.
CCGACCAATACCGTGGTGGCCACCGTGATGAGCAACTACGGGCTGGACACGTCGTTGCAGGAGGTTGGCGTAGCTGTCGAGCGAACGCAGGTCGGTGACCGCCATGTGGTTGAGAAGATGCGGGCTGAGGGGCATGAGATCGGTGGGGAGCAGTCTGGACACATGGTGTTCCTGAATCACGCCACGACGGGAGACGGACTCGTTACAGCGCTCCAGATTCTCTCGGTCATGCGCCATAAGAAGCGTCCACTATCGGAACTCGCAGGGTGGATGACACGCATGCCACAGGTACTCGAGAACATAGCGGTTGCTGAACGCCAGCCTCTCGATGAGCTGCCGGAAGTCTGCGAGGCGATCGAGGCGGCAGAGGCCGCTCTTTCGGGACAGGGTCGCGTTCTCGTGCGGTATTCGGGTACGCAACCACTGGCCCGCGTCATGATCGAAGGACAGGATCAGGAGCATATTCAAAGCCTGGCCGACGGGATAGTGGCAGCCATTCGCCATAGCCTGGGCTAGAGGGCTGCGGTGGAGGGACCCGGCCCAGCAAACCTCCGTTGCAGCCCGCCGAAAGGAGTCAATCATGCCCGAGCCCATCTTTCTCGGAGTCAACATCGACCACATTGCCACCCTGAGGCAGGCTCGCAGAGCTCCCGAGCCTGATCCGGTTCACGCCGCAGCCATGGCCGAGCGTGGGGGAGCCGACGGGATCACGGTCCATATTCGAAGCGACCGGCGCCACATCAACGAGCGTGACCTGGAAATCCTCGCTGCGACGGTGAAGAGCCATCTGAATGTAGAGATGGCTTCCACCCCTGAGATGCTCGACATCGCCAAGCGGTATGGTCCCGACAACGTCACGCTCGTTCCCGAACGGCCCGAGGAGCTGACGACGGAGGGTGGCCTCGATGTCGCCGCCGACCCCCAGCGCCTGGCGGACCAGATCGCCGCCCTCAAAGATGCGGGAATGACCACCGCGATCTTCCTGGATCCCGACCTGAAGCAGATCGAGGCGGCTGCCGGTCTCGAGGTTCACCAGATCGAGATCAACACCGCCGCCTACTCCGATGCGTGCGAGACGCGGCAGGCTGCTGCGATCGAGGAGCAACGACTCATCGTCGCGGACGTGGCGCGGGCGGCAGCGGCAGTCGGCCTCCGCGTGGCCGCGGGGCACGGGCTCACGTATCGGAATGTCGGCGCCGTCGTGCGAATGGCGGAGATCGAAGAGCTCAATATCGGTCACAACATCGTGGCCCGGGCCGTCTTCGTGGGTCTGGAGCGCGCAGTACGAGAAATGAAGGAATTGTTGGCGCGACCGCTCTGAAGAGGGTAGAATCCCCGAGTTCTTTCGGGCGGTTAGCTCAGCTGGGAGAGCGCCTGCCTTACAAGCAGGAGGCCACTGGTTCGAGTCCGGTACCGCCCACCTGATCAAGTCCGCTCGACTCTAGCCGCTTCTCGCGGCGACGGTTTTAGGCGGGGCCGTAGTGCAGCCTGGTTAACACGCCGGCCTGTCAAGCCGGAGATCGCGGGTTCAATTCCCGTCGGCCCCGCCACTTTTTTCAAAAGTGCGTGTCGTGAATCTGTGCGTCGCATTCGCGGCGCATTGTCAGCGTCCGCGGCGTTGCCCCTCCTCGACGATGCTCTGCATCGCCTGCGTCGGGGCGCCTTGCGGCTACCGCCACGGCGCTCGCGGCTACTCCACACA
>CALAKE010000752.1 GCA_937922775.1 uncultured bacterium
GTAGCGCCAGCGCTATGACAAGCGCGCACACTCCAACGGTGATACCGAGTACCGAGACAGCCGTGACAATGGACGTGAAAGCCTGCTTGCGGCGAGCCCGCAAATAGCGGAGAGCCAGGAAGAGCTCATACCGTCGAGCTACCAGGCCAGGTTCACGCTCTGACATGTCTTTGAAGCCGGATGGTCGGTTCAGCTCTTTGGCCGCAAGAGCGGAAAGAGAATTACGTCGCGAATCGAGGGAGAGTCTGTGGCGAGCATTACGAGACGGTCGATACCGAAGCCGATGCCCGCCGCGGGTGGCATGCCGTACTCCAGCGCATGAATGTAGTCTTCATCGACATCCATCTCAGGTACGTCCGGAGGCCGGTTGACGGCCATTTCTTCCATGCGTAGCCGCTGCTCGCGCGAATCATTGATCTCCGAGTAGCCGTTGGCCACCTCGAGCCCCCCGCAAAACAGCTCGAAACGCTCGACTGACTCTGGCTCGCCAGGAACGGTCTTCGAGAAGGGAGAGGCTTCGGTCGGGAAATGCGTGACGAAGACGGGCGATGTGACACGCGGCTGAACCAACCGCCCGAGAGCGGCATCGAGCATGTAGCCATAGCTCATGTCCTCGACGGGGACCTCGCGCTCAATGAGCCAGGCGCGCAATGCCTCGGTATCGGATAGCAGTTTCTCCGGTACGCCGCCGATCGCGACGAGAGCCTTCGTGATGGTCAGCCTCGCCCACGGCCGCTGAAATGAGATCTCCTGGTCCTGGAACTCGATATCCACCGTGCCGACTACGGTTTCGATCACCGTCGTCAGCAGCTCCTCGGCGAACTCCATCATGCGCCCGTAGTCCCAATAGGACGCGTAGAACTCGAGCATCGTGAACTCGGGGTTGTGGAGCGTGGAAATCCCCTCGTTGCGGAAGTTGCGGTTGAGCTCATAGACCCGCTGAAAGCCTCCCACCAGGAGTCTCTTCAGGTAGAGCTCCGGGGCGATGCGCATGTAGAGGTCGAGATCGAGAGTGTTGTGATGCGTGGTGAATGGACGGGCCACGGCGCCGCCATATACCGGCTGCATCATCGGCGTTTCAACCTCGATGAAGCCATGTGCGTCCAGATGAGCGCGCAACCCTCGGATGATCGCGGCTCGCGTCTTGAAGGTCTCCCGCACCTCCGGGTTCGCCAGCAGGTCAAGATAGCGCTGCCGGTAGCGAATCTCCGTGTCCTTGAGACCGTGCCATTTTTCCGGCAGAGGGCGAATTGCTTTCGACAGCAGGGTGAGAGCATCGACGCGGACGCTGAGCTCGCCGCTGCGGGTCTTCATTACCGCGCCCTCGAGGCCGACGAAGTCACCAACGTCGACCTGCTTCCAGAGCGCGAAGCCGTCATCGCCGAGCACGTCCTTGCGCACGTAGAGCTGCAAACGCCGGCCGCCATCTTCAATGTCGGCAAAGCCAGCCTTGCCGTGGCCGCGCTGGGCGACAATACGCCCCGCCAGGCGCGCTCGCGGCTCTTCCTCTTGCAGCCGCTCCTCGTCCCAACCCTCATACAGGCCACGCAGGGTCGCGACCGTGGTTTCGACCTCGAATCGACGCGGGTAAGCGTCGACGCCTCTGCTCTCGAGGTCCTCGAGCTTCCTTCGTCTGACGTCGATCAGGTCAGCTTCAGCCACCGCTGCTTCTCCTGCTATTTGGAGGGGCTAGCCGTCGAAACGCTTCAGGAGGAGTGACGCGTTCGTCCCACCGAAACCGAACGAGTTCGACATCCCATACTCGAAACTCAGGTCGCGGGCCTCGTTGGGTACATAGTCGAGGTCGCATTCGGGATCAGGGTTCTCGTAGTTGACGGTCGGCGGCACTACCTGGTCCCGCAGTGCCAGGGCCACAGCACCCGCCTCGACACCACCCGCGGCGCCGAGCAGATGGCCCATCATTGATTTTGTCGAGGAGACCACCAACTTGTCTGCGTGGGCGCCGAAAACCTCACGGATCGCCAAGGTCTCGATCTTGTCGTTCGCCTGGGTCGACGTGCCGTGAGCGTTTATGTAGCCGACCGAATCGGGAGAGACGCCTGCATCGTCCAATGCCGCCCGCATCGAGCGGATCGCCCCGTTGCCGTCCGAGGGCGGAGCGCTGATGTGGTAGGCATCGCCAGACATCCCGTAGCCGACGATCTCAGCGACAATCGGCGCGCCGCGCTCGAGAGCCACGTCCAGAGCCTCGAGAACCAGCACGCCCGATCCCTCACCGAGGATAAAGCCGTCCCTGTCAGCATCGAACGGGCGACTGGCCCGCTCAGGCTCGTCATTTCGCGTCGACAGCGCCCGCATCGCGGCAAAGCCGCTGATCGCCAAACCACATACCACCCCCTCGGTGCCGCCACCGAACATACCGTCCGCCGCACCGCGAGAGATGATCTTGAAGGCATCGCCGATGCCATGGGCCCCGGTGGTACAAGCCGTGCAAGTAGCCGAATTCGGGCCCCTCAGCTGGTGCCGGATCGACACCCAGCCGGCAGCCTCGTTGACGATGAGACCCGGGATGAAAAACGGGCTCACACGTCCCGGCCCCTTCTCGATCAGCGTGCGGTGATGAACTTCCATCATCCCCAGGCCGCCGATGCCGGACCCGATGAAGGTGCCGTAGCGATCCGGGTCGTAGCCACCCTCCACCAGGCCTGCCGACTCTGCGGCGAACTGGCTCGCCGCCAAGGCGTACTGGATGTGATAGTCGACCTTCTTGAGGTCCTTCTTGGTCACATAGTCGAGAGCGTCGAAATCCTGGATCTCACCGGCAATCTTCACGGTGTAGTCCGTGGGATCGAACTTGGTGATCGGACAGACGCCGTTCCGACCTTCGAGAAGGCCCTCCCAGGTCTTGTCTGTGCCCACCCCCAAAGGTGTGACCAGGCCCACTCCGGTTATGACGACGCGTCGCTCCATCGATCTGTGTCCTGAGTCGGGGGTTCGCTCTTCGCTGACTGAGGGGAGTCTTCGGAGACCGTTCTAGCCCCCAGAGTGACCGTCGATGTAGGTGACGGCGTCCTGGACGGTGGTGATCTTCTCGGCGTCTTCGTCGGGAATCTCCAGATCGAATTCTTCCTCGAACGCCATGACCAACTCCACCGTGTCGAGCGAATCGGCGCCCAGGTCATCCACGAAGGATGCCTTGGAAGTTACTTCTTCCTCGTCCACACCGAGCTGCTCAACGATGATCTTCTTGACTTTTTCCAGAGTGTCCACGCCTAATCCTCCTGCTCGAGCGAGTTGCCGTTTTCGGCGAAATAGCCAACCAAACCCTACATATTCATGCCGCCATCAACACTGATCACCTGTCCGGTGATATAGGCAGCCTCTTCCGAAAGCAAGAAACGTACGACTCCTGCAACGTCAGCGCCAGTTCCGAGTCGTTCCAGTGGGATTTGCTCGAGAAGTCGCTCACGTGCCTCATCCGGCAACCCGGCGGTCATCTCGGTCGAAATATAACCCGGCGCCACCGCGTTCACCGTGATGTTGCGGGAGGCCACCTCGCGCGCCAGGGACTTCGTGAATCCGTGGATTCCTGCCTTGGATGCCGCGTAAGCAGTTTGCCCTGGGTTGCCCAGCAAGCCTACGACAGAGCTGATCGAAACCACCCGTCCATGTCGCTGACGAAGCATCGATCTTAGCACGGCCTTGGTGCAGTGATAGACCCCCATGAGGTTGGTCTGCATCGTCTCTGCCCACGCCTCCGGAGAGAGACGAACGAGCAGGTTGTCGCGGGCGATTCCGGCGTTGTTGACGAGGAAGTCGATTTCCTCGAAATGCGCGTTCGCCGACTCCACCGCTTCCTGCACGGAGCTCATGCTGCTCACGTCCAGCTCCACGGCAAGTGCGTCCACGCCGAGCTCACGCGCAGCCTGTGCGGTTCTCTCGCAGGCCTCCTGGCGCCGGGATCCCAGCACCAGGTTGCAGCCCTCCTCGGCAAGGCGCAGGGCGATAGACTCACCGATCCCCTGCGAGGCCCCGGTCACCAAACAGACACGACCTTCCATCTCACGACTCATCAGTATTTCTCCTGGACGACTGGATCTCTGTGCGACGGAGAAAGCGTATGCGCTTCGAGTCGAAGAGCCGGTACTTCAGTCTGAGGAGCCCGCCGCAGCGGCCGGGGACGAAGACACCTCGGTCTCGCCGTTCCCCAAGCCACGCAATGCCTCCTCGATCCGCTCGCTGACCCTTTGATGACCGTACTCTAGAGCCACTCGTATGCCGCTCTTGATCGCCTTCGCCGAGGATCGCCCGTGACAGATCACGCACGATCCCTTGATGCCCAGAAGGTTGGCGCCGCCCCACTCGGCATAGTCGACTCGCTTTCGGTAGTTGCGGAACGACTCGCGCGCCAGCCGCGCGCCCAACTTGCCACGTCGCGAGCTGGTGAGCTCGTCACGAAGCAGGTAGAGCATCGTCTCGACGACTGCCTCGCTGGTCTTCAAAACAACGTTTCCGGTGAAACCATCACATACGACGACATCCGTTGCGCCGCTATAGATGTCATTGCTCTCGACGTTGCCGATGAAGTTCAACGGCGACCGCTTGAGAGCCGCATGCCCCTCGCGAATCAGATCCGTACCCTTCCCCGCCTCCTCGCCGATCGAAAGGAGCCCCACCTTGGGGTTCTCGACACCGAGAATCTGAGTGGAAAGGAAATGTCCCATGACCCCGAACTGCACCAGGTGCTGGCTTTTCGGATCGATATTCGCACCAACATCGAGCAACACCACATGGCCCAGCAGCGTCGGCAGGACAACGGAGAGCGCCGGACGATCCACGCCCTCGATGCTGCCCGCATAGAGCTTCGTCGTCACCATAACGGCGCCGGTGTTGCCCGCAGACACCACACCACCAACCTCCCCCTCGCGCAGAAGCTGGGCCGCCTTGTGGATCGATGAGCCCCGCTTTCTGCGCAACGCAGTGGCGGGCGACTCGTCCATGCCAATGACCTCGTCGGCATGGACGATCTCGATGTTCGGGGAGGACTGATGGTCCTCGAGAATGTCCTCGATGCGGTCTTTCTGGCCTACGAGGACGATCTTGGCCCCAAGCTCACGGGCCGCGAGCAGAGCTCCCGCTATGGGATGCTCGGGGGCATGGTCGCCCCCCATCGCGTCGACCGCAATCTTCATACTCATGCGTCAGAACGTAGAGCTAGTCTTCCTCGGTCTCCACGACCGTGCGCCCTCGATACGAACCACAATGCGGGCATGCCTGGTGAGGTGCCTTCGGCTGGTGACACTGAGGACATTCTGATCGCGCAGGCGACTTGAGTGCGTCATGCGAGCGGCGTTTGTCACGCCGCGCTCGCGAGTGTCTCTTCTTCGGAAGCGCCACGACTCAATCCTTTGTTTTCGTTTCAGTTCAAAGTTGATCCCGGATGGCCCCCAACGACGCGAGTCGCGGGTCGACCTCCGGCTTACAGTCACAAGCTTCGTTGTTCAGGTTGATTCCACACTGCGAGCATAGCCCCTCGCAGGCCGTTTGGCACAGGGGCTTCATCGGCAAAGAAAGAAGAAGCTGCTCACCGAGAAGTTGCTGCAGGTCGATACCTTCGTCCCCGTAATAATCAAGATCGAGGTCGTTTTCGTCAAGCTCGGCCTCGTCACCCCCCTTGTCAGATCCAGCGCGCAGGTAGCTGACCTCGAACTCACGCTCCACCGCGTACGGGAACAAAGCGAGGCAGCGGACGCAGTCCACTTGAAGGTCCGCGGCCACCGAGCCCGACACAAGCACTCGCCCGCCTGCGCGCTCGGCTCGAATGTCAAAGGATACGGGGCACGGCGCACGCACCTCCGTCGCGCCAGATACGCCCTCGAAATCGACTGACAGCGTGCCGTGAAAACGCTCGCCACCGGCCGGAAGCTCGGCCGGGTTGATTTGCACCGGTGTTACCTAGACGACCGGCGGGACGACCTTCTCGATCATCCGTACCAGGTTGTCCTTGGATCCGGCACCCACCATCTGATCCATCACCTCGCCATTGGAGAACAGCAGAATCGTTGGAATGCCCCGAACGCTATAGCGTGCGGCAACCTCACC
>CALAKE010000753.1 GCA_937922775.1 uncultured bacterium
TAGCCGTTCATCTCGAGATCCATGCCGATGTTCGCGAGGCGATGACTGTCGAACCCCAGATCCATTCCCTCCGCAAAGCGTGCGCTGCGCACCATGAGCGCGGCCCCCACCAGAAGAACGAGCGAAACAGCCACCTGAGCAACAACCAGGAAGCTGCGCAGGCTGAAGAGGCGGAAGCCGCCGCGCACGGCAGCCGATTCGTCCTTGAGCGCAGTCACCAGATCGGGCCGTGAAGCACGCATGGCGGGCAGTAGGCCGAACACGATGCCCGTCGCCAACGAGATGAGAAATGCAAATCCGAAGACGCGCACGTCGATCCCGAGATTGAGCGACAGGCTGACCGGGCCCGGCGGCTCGAAGGCGGCGAGGAGCCGCGCCGTCCAGTAGGCCATTAGCAGGCCAACGGCGCCTCCGAGCACTGCAAGCAATACGCTTTCGGTCAGAAGCTGGCCGATGAGACGCCAGCGGCCGGCACCCAGAGCCATCCGCAGGGCAATCTCGCGAGCCCGTGCGGAAGCGCGCGCCAGGAGCATATTGGCCACGTTGGCGCAGGCGATGAGCAGCACCATGCCGACCACGCCCATCATCACAGCGGCGACCGGCGTGAGCATATTGTCGATGAGCGGGTGAATCCTCACCTCGTTTGCCGCCATGAGAACCGGCGATCGATCCTCGTTGGTGTCGGGGTATTGCTGCTCCAGGCGGGCCATGATGGTCTCGACCTGGGCCCGTGCCTGCTCGAGGGTCGCGCCGGGCTTCAGACGACCTTTCATGAAGAGATAGCGGTAACCTCGACGGTCGATCCATCCTTCGCCCGATTCTCCCCCCTGTTGCATGATCATGCCGGAGGGCTCGACCTCGTCGACCATCATCATCGGGAGCCAGAGATCAGGAGAGACGCCCGGCAGGGTGCCCGTAAACTCCGGCGGGGCCACGCCAACAATGGTGTAGGTCAGCCCGTTCATCTTGAACGTCTGCCCGATGATGTCCGGAGCCGCCCCGAACTCACGCTGCCAGAAACCGTGGTTGAGAACTGCGACAGGGTGCGTGCCGGGGTTCTCGTCTTCCTCTGGCAGGAAGGTTCGTCCGATAGCGGGCACGATTCCCATAACGTCGAAGTAATTGCCAGTGACGAGCTCGCCCATTACGAGCTGTGTGCTGACATCGCGACTGAAGGAGGCGAACATCATGGAGTGCGCGACGAGGCCCGTGAAGACATCGGTTTGATCACGCAGATCGACATAGTCGAGGTACGAGCTGGTGGCCTGAGTGATATTCTCATCGCCAAACGTATAGATCTCGACGAGCTCCTCAGGCGCTTCGACCGGCATGGGCCTGAGAAGGACAGCATTGACGACCGTGAAGATCGCCGTGTTCACGCCAATGCCGAGGGCCAGCGACAATACGGCGACGGTCGTGAACCCAGGGCTCTTCGTCAGCATGCGGAACGCGTACCGGAAGTCCTTCAGTAGTTTCTCCATCGCCCTCTCATCTCCTCGGAATTACTCGGCGGATTGAGTCAGCCCGCGATGACTAGCATCGGCGGGAACATCGTAACTGACGGAGAAACTGAGCCTCGGGTTCCACTCACTCGTACCGCAATGCCTCCATCGGGTCCACCGAGGCGCCGCGACGAGCGGGAATGTAGTTGGCGACAAAGGCGACAACCAGGAGCACGAGAGCCGCTCCGCCGAAGCTGACCGGATCCAGCGTGCCCACACCGTACAGAACGTTGGACGCCAAGTGGGTAACCGCAACGCCTCCTGCCAGGCCGAGTGCAACACCGACAATCACCAATGCCATTCCCTGCCGCACGACCAGACCCATAACCTCCGAAGCACGGGCTCCGAGCGCCATGCGGATGCCGATCTCGTGGGTGCGCTGCGCGACCGAATAGGCGATGACCCCATATAAACCGACGGCGGCGAGGCCGAGGGCCATGAATCCGAATACGCCCAGGAGCACGGCCCCCGCCCGCACCGGAAAGAGCATGACGCCGACGTTTTCGCCCATGGTTTTCGCCTCGAAAAACACCGAATCCGGCTGCAAGGCCAGCATCTGCTCCCGAATCATGCCTACCATCGGTGCCGGGTCATCACTAGTCCGCACCATGACCGCGGGAAAGACCAGGTGCTCACTTTGGAACAGGGGCATGTGTACGAGGGTGCGTGGTTCCTCGCCGACGGTGCGTACCTTGTAGTCTCGACTCACCCCCACGACTTCCATCCACGGGCCGGTCGCCCCCTCGGCGCTGATCCGCTTGCCCAGCGGACTTTCCCCGGGCCAGTATTGCCGCGCGAAGGTCTCGTTGACGATGGCGACCTCGGGCGACTCGCGGTCGTCGGAGTAGGCGAACTCCCTGCCAGCTACCAAGGGAATCGCGAGAGTCTCGAAGTAGCCCGGGCCCACGGCGGCATAGTCGACGCTGATACCCTCGTCCTCGGAAGGCATCTCGTAGCCCTCGACGTAAACTTCTATCGTCATGATCGCCTGGCCGAGCGGAATGCGCTCGGTGAGCGCCGCCCTCTCCGCTCCGGGGAGCGCCTCTACCCGCTCCAAGACATCGCGAAGGAAGATCTCGGTCTCGCCGCGACTGAGTTGCAGCAACTCCGGGTTGGTGCTGACGATCGCCACTTTCTCGTCCTCGAAGCCGAGATCGATCGACTGCGCGGTCGCCAAACTGCGGAGCAAGAGTCCGGCGGCGATCAACAACACCATCGAGACCGCAACCTGAGACACGACCAGCAGGTTACGCAAACCGAATCGACGCCAGCGCAGACCTGCACGGTTGGCCTCGTCCTTCAGGGCCGAGATCAGGTCGGGGCGGGAGCTCTGCATCGCCGGTGCCAAGCCGAACAGCAGGGCGGTCGCCAATGACGCGGCAAGCGTAAAGGCCAAGACTCGGGCGTCAAGGCCGAGGTCGATGGCGATAGAGACCGGCATCGGTGGTTGAAAGCTGGCGATGAGCTGGACCGTCCAAAACGCGAGCAAGAGGCCCAGCACCCCTCCGCCGAGGCCGAGCAGAACGCTTTCGGTGAGGAGCTGCCGCATGAGGCGTAGCCGGCTCGCGCCGAGTGCCAACCTCACCGCCACCTCACGACGTCTCGCGGAGGCGCGCGCCAGCAACATGTTGGCGACGTTGGCGCAAGCGATCAGCAAGACGAGGCCGACCACCGCCATCAGAATCGCCGCCACTGGTGTCAGGGCGTCATCAATGAACGGGTGGAAACGTATGTCGGTCACCGCGACCACCGTGCCAGGCCGGCCCTCGTTGGTGTCTGGATATTCCTGCTCGAGGCGAGCGCTGATGGTGGCCACCTGTGCCTTCGCCTCCTCCAGTGACACCCCCGGCTCGAGCCGCGCCTTGATGAAGAGCGTGTGGGTGCCGCGCTGTTCCAAAACTTCCTCGTCGGCGCCGAACACGTTGATCTGAGCGATCATGTTCATCGGTACCCAGAAGTCAGGGGCGAACACCGGAAACGTGCCCGAGAAGCTTTCCTCAGCAACCCCGACGACGGTGAAGGCATGGCCGTTGAAACGCGCGGTTTGCCCAACGATATCCGGGGCGGCGCCGAACCGTCTTTGCCAGAAGGCATGGTTCAAAACAACCACGGGATGGGTCCCCGGCGTCTCGTCCTCTTCAGGCAGGAACGCCCGGCCCACGGCCATATCTACCCCCAGTACGTCGAAGTAGTTACCGGTGACCATCTCCCCGAAGATCATCTCGGCCCCCTCTTCGAGGTTATGACTGACCAGGGTGTTGGTGTGGGCGATCACGCCCGAAAAAACGGTGCTCTGGTCACGGTAGTCGAGGTAGTCGGGGAAAGAGGAGGTGGAGTACGGGTAGCCGTCGGATTCGGCTGTGTAGATCTCCACCAGCCGCTCGGGCTCGGCATAGGTCACCGGTCGTAGCAAGACCGCGTTGACGATGCTGAAGATCGTCGTATTGACGCCGATCCCGAGCGCAAGGGATAGGACCGCGACGGTCGTGAATCCCGGGTTCTTCACGAGTGTTCTGAGGCCGTAGCGCAGGTCTTTGAGCATGTTTTCAATCATTTGGCACCAATTCCCGGAAATTTGTCCTCTTCTGGCTTTTTGAATCCTTCTTTGATAGTGACGGATGTAAAGAGAATAAGTTCAGTGATTCTGTTCTGATTGTGCCCCTACCATTGAACTTCTTCCCTTCGGGAGCGTCTTTAGGCCAGATCCGCTGGCTTTCCGCAGCGGCATGGCAAGAAAAACATGAGCAACGACCACAGGTTGAAGGATGAGCTCAGTGAGCATCTCGTCGTATTGCGCTGTCAGGTGGGAGAAGAGACAGCTTTCGAGGTTCTGTTCGAGCGCTACAACGGCCGCTTGCTCTACTACCTTCGGCGAATGCTGGGCACATCGGGGTTGGCCGAGGACGTACTGCAGAGTGTCTGGCTGAAGGTGATTCGCAAGATCGGCATGCTCGAGGAACCCAGGGCGCTGCGCACCTGGCTGTATCGCATCGCCCACAACGAGGCCGTGCAGCAACTGCGCAAGTCGGGCCGCGAGATTGCGCTGGAAGAGATGGAAGAGACTTTGGAGGCCGCACCCGAGGAGGAAGAGTCGAGGCCGCTCGATACGGCTCGCGTGCATATGGCCCTCGACGAGATCTCGCCGGCACATCGAGCGGTCCTGACCTTGCGATTCATGAACGATCTTTCGTACACGGAAATCGCCAGAGTTGTCGGATGTTCTGTTGGCACGATCAGGTCCCGCATTCACTACGCCAAACGAGCATTGAGGAAGCAGATTGAGGAGCGCGAATATGAACGATAGAGATGATTTCAGTCGCCAGTTGCTGAATCAGAACGGCTTATCTGAGGAGGCCACCGAAGAGATTCGCAGGCAGCAGGCCCGAAGCCTGGTTCTCGCCGAAAAGCGCAGGGTGGGTAGGATCAGGATGATCTGCATCGGCTCCTGGGCCCTGACCGTCGTGGTCATCTTCGCGTCGATGGGGCTGGCTACCCTCTTTCTCTTTGTAGCTCGGACCGGAGATCGACCGATGGCCTTGATGGTTCTCGCGGCGAGCATGCTCGGGATTCTGGGAATGGTGGGGTTCATGGTGGCGGTGGTCAGCTCGGTGGCCTGGTACTTCAGGGCCCGCACAGCGGGCCTGACCGCGATCGACGCCCGTCTCAGCGAGCTCGAAACCATCCTCAGGGCCGAGGCCGAAAGGGCAAGTCAGGAGAACGAGTAGGCGGCGGGGGACTTCGGAGGGGTAGGCAAGCGCGGAGGCTGCGGCCTGCTTGGCGCTACAGCTTGCTCAGCGCTGCCTCCACTCCTCCGGGTACTCACGGTCGTCGCGCGGCACGCGCAGGCGCAGGTTTTCTCGGCCGACATAGAAAGTCTCACCTTCGAGCCCCCTCTCCTGACGAGTGATCCACTCTCGCATGTCGGAAACCCTGTCCAGAGACGCGGGGTGGGTCTGCCCGTAGGAGCCGAGCACATCACCGATCGCTCCTGCCACCTCTCCCACCGGCGTTCTCGCCTTGACCGGCGCCTGCTCGCCGCTCTCGCGGGCCAGTTTTTCAAACAAGGCCACGGCGACCTCGGGATCATAGCCAGCCTGAACTGCCAGGTTGACGCCATGGGCATCGGCCTCTTCCTCTTGATACTGCTTGTAGCCGATGGCAACAAGCCGGCGGAAAACCTCCATCACGGCACCCACCTCCCCGATGCCGATCTTCTCCAGCGTCAAGACATTCTGGTAGCGCTCGATGCAGTGCCGCAAATCCACGTGCGACATCTCGTGACCGAGGACGATTGCCAGCTCGGCCTCGGAGTCGAAGAACTCCTCGAGCATCCCGGTCGTGACGAACACCTGCCCGCCGGGAATCGCGAACGCGTTGGCAGTCTCCGAATCGAGAACGTGGAAGGTGTACTCGATGGCCTGCCGGTCGATAAACGGCAACATCGATTCCCCTACCTTCCGGACGTAGTAACTCCACTCCGGATCGTCTTCCCAGTTGTTTGTAATCTCCGCCGCCATTTCGTCGCCGAGCTGCATCTCCTCTTCGCTGGAAACTCGGGTGAGCTGCAGGGCGGAACGATCAACATCCCTCACCAGGCTCTCGCCAAACTCAGTGACGGAGTCGAGCCCCACTTTCTGGTCGACCTCGCCGAGCCACACAAACAATCCGGCGGCGAGGAAGGCTGCCACAATCAGCAGCAGGCGCAAACGCTGAGACATGACGTTTCCTCTCACAGATGATCCTGCCGCCTCTTGCTAGAGGAGACGGCGAAGCTGCTCCTTGTAGCGCGTATAGACCAGCGAGATGCCGAGCATCAGCAAGCCGAGCACGATGAACGACAGAATCTGATAAATGGTGTCGAGCCCCCGGAAGTCGTAGAGGAAGGCCTTCAGGACGCAGGCCCCGAGCAATAGCAAGCCCGGCAGACGGAGGGCTCTCTCGCGCAAGGCAAAGCCCGCCAAGAGCAGAAGGGTCCCCTCCAGTGTCCAGGCAACGGTCAGTAGCCGCGTTGAGACCTCGTAGTAGATCAGCAGAGTGAGCAGCGTCGTAGCCAGTAGGGAGAAAAACGTTCGCGCGTGTTCGTCGAACCATCCCCACATTCGCGGAGAAAAAGCCGATGAGCCTTCCCCTCGCCGACGTGGCGATACGAGCTGGCAGGCATACAGGCTCGTGGCGACAAGTACACCTGTCGCTAAGCGTCCGGGAAGGCCAAATACCTCGCCTGCCACATAGAAATTGCTCGACCAACTCCTCGCGAACACGAGAATGCCCAGCGTATAGGCCTGCCAGCGGAAGTCCTCTCGATCCCAGCGCACACCAAGAACCATCAGCACCAGGGCAAGAGCGGCCCATCCGATGACGGCCACGACAGGGCCGAACTCGTAGTAGATCAAGACAACTGCCAGGATGGCGGGCAGATAGAGGTAGGCTCTGGCGAGAGCCGTTTCCGTGGACCGGATCATGAGGCCCACTGGGGCCGTATCGTGGCTGGTGCTTCCATCAGAGACGGCGGCGTGGTCGTCTGCCGCCTCTGCCATCAACCTGGAGTTCAGGTAGTAGAAGAGGGCGATCAGCGGCACCACGGTGAGGATGCGGTGCGAGATACCCGCGGTCGCGCCCAAGCCGATGAAGTTGGCAAGAAAGACGCGTGCGAAGGCCGAGATCACCAGCACGTGGCCTTGCACTCTCAGTGACGGTAGAGCTAGCCCGTACCCGACCTCGATCAGGAGCAGACCGAGCAAACCCCAAGCCACTGCCACCAGGGGCGTGGGGAGCACGTACCAGGCGAGGCTCGCCGCGGCCACCGTGCCAGCCACCGTGGCAACATCGAGAACGCCGCTGCGCTCCTTGTCTGTAATCGACCCCTCTCTGGCATCCGTCGGCTGCTGCCTGCCGAGCCAAAAGAGCCGCGTTGCGGCGCAGTAGGTCAAAAGAGCCGCGGGAATGAGGCTCAGCCAGGGCCGTTCGACGTACAACCCTATTCCGAGGACATGGGAAGTGAGCAGCCAACCGCAGGCAAGCGCCGATACGATGTAACCATGATATCGGATCCTCACCAGACTGCTCATTAGGCCGGCTTCGAACAGCGGTACCGCCAGCAACAGCCAACCCACCGGAACGAGGTACGTGGGCAGCAGGTACCAGACGAGGCTCGCCGAGGCCACGGTTCCAACCACCGACGAAACGTCGAGCACCCCGCTGCGCTCCAGCTCGGGTAGCCGTCGCTCACCTGACGGGTGCCTGCCAAGTCGGTGGAGCCTTACCGCGGCGAGGTAAGCCAACAGGGCGGCAGGTACGAGATTCAACCAGGGCCGCGCGGCGTGCAGGCCATCTTGGCCGACGTGCGAGACGAGCAACCAACTGCACGCGAGGGCCGCCACAATGTAACCCTGATATCGGACCCGCTGCAGGCCGCTCAGCAAGCCGATCTCGAACAGCGGTACCGCCAGCAACAGCCAACCCACCGGAACGAGGTACGTGGGCAGCAGGTACCAGACGAGGCTCGCCGAGGCCACGGTTCCGAGCACCGAAGTAAAATCGAGCGCCACGCTGCGTTCACCGTCAGGGAGCAACAATTCACCTGACCCTGACGACGTCTGCCCGCGGAGTCTGTGGAGCTGCACTGCCACGCCATAGGTCAACAACGCCACAGGAATGAGGCTCAGCCACGGTCGCTCGGCGTCGAGGCTCAGACCCAAAACATTGAAGGCCACGAGTGACGCGGAGCCCAGTATCCCCACCCCATAGGCTTGATATCGGAGCTCAGCGAGCCTGCTTCGCAAGCCGGTCTCGAAGAGCGATAGTGCGAACAGTAGCAAGGCCAGGCCGAGATACTCGACCGGCACCTCGTGCCCGAGAACGAGGACGACCAGAGAGGTAGCCACATAGGTATAGACCCGCTCAGGCGGCACGACATCGAGCTCCTTCGCGATCCCGAGGAGCCCGCGGTTCAAATAGAGCACGGCGGCGGTCAGGAGCATCAACGGAACCCATATGAAGATGTAGGTCTCCATCACGTGGAGAAGGAGGCGCTCGTGGATGTCGATGCCGACGAGTTTGATCACCGGCAGCGCGATGACAATGCTGGCCAACCAGCGCAGGAAGGATCGCCGTAGCTGTAGGCCTATGAGAAAGATGATTTCCGCCTCGAGCAGCCAGGCCGCGCCGACCCTGAGGCCCGTGTAGCGTTCCCATATTCCCACCACGATGAGGGCCGCGGCGATGCTGACTGCGCCCTCGTAACTACCCATCAGGGCGCGAGACAACACATCCGCTCCCTCGGGAAGGCCGGAGTCTCGCAGCAACCGGCCACGCAGTACAGCGCTTACGACGTAGGCGGCTCCCGCCATGGCGAAAAAGAGGTAGAGGGTCTCGGGATTGATTGCCGACCACTCCAGCAAGGAGATACCTAGAAACGCGGCCGCGTTCAGCGGGAATATCGTGGCCGTGATGTCCTTTCGAGGTCCTGACTTGGAGATGCCCAGGAGGTCGAAAGACTCGAACATCAGCCAGTAGAGAATCAGGACGGCCTGCCCGACGCTCCAACTCGCGACCAGTGGATCGGAGGCTTGCAGGCCCCCGACCCTGAACATGAATGTGCCGTAGGTCACCAAAAGGCCCATCAGGACCATTCGTGACCAGGTGAATCGATATGCGACGTAGAGCAGGGAGGCGGCGAGGGGTAGCGAGGCGAACCAGGCGTAGTGCGTGAAGTCCGTCAGGGTCAGCGTGGCGAACGCAACGAAGTAGGCAATCCCGGTAACGGTCTGGGAACGGTAACGGAGGGAGTGCAGGATCATGCCGATCGCAACGGCAAGCAGTACCAGAAAGCCCCACAAAGGGCTGTCGATAATGCGCGCCGTCTCGATGCCGTGCATGGCATAGGCAGTCACATACAGGGCTGCCCACCCCGTCCCGATGAAGCCGCGCGCAACGATCACATACGCGCGCCGTCTCTCCAGAACCACTCCGGCGATGAGAAGCGTGAGGCTGAGAGCTAGCGCCATTGCGACCCGTCCCATCGGGTCGAGGTTAGCCCAGGACCAGCTCAAAATGAGCACGACGCCGACTACCGTGACCAGGCTGCCGATCTTGTTGAGCCAGCTGCCGCCGATGACCGCTTCCCAGCCTTCGCCGGCGAGCTGTTCCTTGAGCTGCTTTCGCCACTTGTCGAAGGCAGACGGAGGGCGCGGCTTGGCCGGAGGACGC
>CALAKE010000754.1 GCA_937922775.1 uncultured bacterium
CGAGCGTGTCGGGCTTCGTGTCGGCACTCAGCTCAGCGTCGCCAGGCGACGTGATCACGCTGGGAAATGGAACCTATGCTGGATCTTTCTCTCTCTACGCCAGCGGCACCGCGCAAAACCCGATCATCATCCGTGGCGCCAGCCGTGATGGGGTGATTCTCGACGGGCAAGCCTGCCCTTCGTGCAACGTGCTCGAGATCTACGGTAGCTACGTGCATGTGGAGAGCCTGACGATTCAGAACGCCCAGCGCGCGTTGCGATTTCAAGGCACCGGAGCCACCGGCAACGTGGTACGCCGGATCCGCACGCAAGAAACCCGTCTTGGTATCGGATCCAAGCCAGATCAGCTCGATTTCTACATTTGCGACAACGTTCTCCAGGGCCGGCTATCTTGGCCGCACATCTACACCGATGATGGAGGCGCTCACTCCAACGACGACGGCATCCACGTCAGCGGGCATGGTCACGTGGTTTGCCACAACCGGATCAAAGGCTTCGGCGACCTGCTCAAGATTGGCCAGGATGGCGCCCGCGCCATTGATTTCTACGGCAACGAGCTACTTTCGGCCTACGACAACGGAGTCGAGCTCGACGGCAGCACGGGAAATACCCGCTGCCAGAGGAATCGCTTCACCAACAACTTCGTTCCCCTGAGCTTCCAGCCCGTCTACGGTGGCCCCGCCTACGCGATCCGCAACGTCGCAGTGAACATCGCCCACGAGCAGTTCAAGTTCCACGCGCTGGGCACTACCCGAGAGCCCAGCGGCATGATCCTCTGGCACAACTCCTTCGTCAGTCCCGACCATGCCATCGTCATGTCAACCAGCGCCACGAGCCACTACTTCACCCTTGTCAACAACCTGTACGTAGGGCCCTCCCCTCCGTTGTCGGGCCGCACTGTGAGCTGGGATGGACCCATCAACAACGCCGAGATCGACTACAACGGCTACTACCCGGATGGGATCTTCCGGTGGGACTTCCCCGCCGGCTACTCGACCTACGCGAGCTTTGCCGCGATGCAGGCCGACGGCATGGAGACGAACGGCGTTCTTCTCGACAGCAGCACGTTTGCCAGCGGACTGACAGCGCCGGCCACCTACACCGCTGAGATCGCCCCCCAGGATCTGACGCTCGCGACCGCCGACCCCGCCGTAGATCGCGCCGCCGTTCTCGCCAACATCAACGACGACTTCATCGGCGCCGGCCCTGACCTGGGCGCCCTCGAGCTCGGCTGCGCTAAGCAGATCTACGGGCCTCGACCGGTTGGCGTCGATGAGTCGAATCAGAGCTTCGGCTGCGGCACCGGCCTGATGCTCTTTGTGGCAGCCGCCCTCCCTTGGTGAGATCATCACTCGTGGACTGCCCTGCGGGCCGCGAGACAAGCGAGTGCCATCGTGCCTTCTCGACAGCGAAGAGCTGGGAGCCCCAGGTTAGCCACACCTTTCGAGATTCAGATTCCGGAGGCAACTATGCGATTCGAGTCGATTAGCATCCGCGCGCCATTCCTGGCGCTCCTCATCATCCTCGCCGTCGTCCTCGCCGCCCAACTCACCATCGCGGGAACCCCGCAGAAGCCCATCCTCACCGATGAATTCGATCGCTTCCTGGTCACCCAGGAGACCCAAATCGGAGAAGTGCTCGGTGATATCGAGCTGATCTTCCCGAATAGCAAGAAGATCACCTGGAGCCTGGTGCCACCGGTGCCCGGCGGCGATCGCCGGAACTACTTGAAGGAAGGCCAGCTCGACGCCACCGAGATCGTCGAGATCGATCCCGACACCGCCGAGATTCGGCTGATCGCGGAGCCGGCATCCTTTCCGGCGCACTACTACGCCGAAGTTCGGGCAACCAACGAAGACGGCTTCATGGAGCAGGTTCTCATCATCATCGCGCTCGAGGAGACGCCGCGTGAGGAAGACGCCCTCGACATCTTCACCCAACGCATCGAGACGCCCGGCCTCACGTTTTGGGCAACGGAGTCCGTCGATCCCGCGAAGATCGAATACGCCGCCAAGGTCGCCGAGACTCTTCTTCTGAAGGACCGGCAAGGATCGGGAAAGATCACCGAGTACGTCAAACAACGCAACGCCGTGATGACGATCTTCAAGACCTTCGAGGAGCGCAACACGGCGATCAGCTTCTACATGCACCGAAGGGCTTTGGGCATCAGGAGTCAGGACCTCGAGGATGAGGAGATCATTCCCGACTACCTGCGGCTCGGCGGGCCGGAAGGCATCCGTCGCGACGCCTCGGTCGAGGAGATCACTCACCTGATCCATCGTGGCGGCATCATGCAAGCCTATCCAGAGGTGCAGGAACGACTCGAGAAAGCCACTGAGGTCGCCGTCGCGCGGGGATTCTACCGGCCCCAGGATGGCCTGCCCGAGGATGACTACCCCGACGAGTACCTGGCCTATGCCTTGGACATCTTCTATGGCGCCCGCCAGCGGCGCACCTTTGACGGGATGCAGCTGACACCCGAGAACCTCCAGAAGATCGATCCGGAGATCTACGAGATCCTCTCCTTCTTGTTCCCCAGCCGCGAAGAGTTCTTCAAGGAGATGGGATGGGAGGCTGACCTCTAAATTGACCAGCTACCTGAATCTCACCTCGACGAATCTCGGCGAGGAGCATATCTGCTGTGCGATCGCAGGCAAGCAGCACCAGGAGGGAGTCGACCGGAAGAAGGCTTTC
>CALAKE010000755.1 GCA_937922775.1 uncultured bacterium
CGCGGCGGCCAGCAATGCTCCCACCAGCAGGCCTGGAACGGCTAGGCGAACCGCGTCTCCCAACACACCCCGGAGCACACCGACTCGGGTTGCGCCCAGGGCCATTCTGAGGCCGATTTCTCGGGTGCGGTTCGCCACCGCGAACGCGACCACCCCATAGACCCCGATCGCGGAGAGAGCCAGAGCCAGCAGCCCGAACCCGCCGGCGGTCGTGGCGGTCATCCGGTGACTACTCGTGCTCCGCTGCACCAGCGACTCCGAGGCAATGACGTCGGGGATCGGCAGGGTCGGGTCGACACTCAGGATCGAGGTCTGTAGGGATCGCACCAAGCTCGAGGTGTCCGATCCTCCCCGGATGACGATCATGTTGCGCGCATGGTAGGTCTGTCGGGCGCAGACAAATAGGTGGGGAATGTCCCTGGTCGCCGTGCTCGATGCGACGTTGGGCACGACACCGACCACCGTATAGGCACGTTCGTCGACATTGATGAGGGAGAAACGAGCCTGACGACCCAGGGCCTCCTCTCCCGGCCACAACCGGTCAGCGAGGGACTGTGTGACGACAGCCACCGGCTCGGAGGATGGTCCGTCGGTGGGCTCGAACCCTCTCCCCCGCAGCAGAGGCGTTCCAATGGTCCCGAAATACCCGTCCGATGCCCTGGTGAACTCGACGGTTACCCTGATCCCCTCATCCTCCGGCTGATCGGCACGCGATACCCGCGTGAAGTTGCCGGACAGGTCGAGTGGGATTCCGTCAGAAATGCTGACCGAGTCGATTCCGGGAACGCTCGCTACCGCCTGTCGCAGACGATCGAAGAAGAGCTGCGCTTCCTCGGCCTCCTCGTATCCTTCTCGTGACAAGTCGATCCTGGTGATCAATAGGCCGCTCGGCTCGAATCCGAGGTCTCTCTGCTCCATCAGATCCAGCGAGCGAACGAAGAGGCCGGAAGTGACCAACAGCGCCAGGGCCAGGCCAGCCTGGGCCGAAGCCGCCAGTCGGTGGACCTTTCCCACCCGACGACCACCGCCACCTGCATCGTCCTTCAACGATGAGATGATCTCGGGCCGGCTGAAGCGCAGCGCCGGAAACAGGCCGATGACGAGAGTGGTCGCGAGCGTCGTGAGCAAGGAGAAGATCAGAATCACCCCGTTGGGCCTGAAGTCGATACCGGCTGGAAGCTGCGCACCGATGCTGGTTGCTCTGATTGCATCCGTCACCCACAGGGCCGCCAGCACACCGAGCGCGCCCCCGGCGACAGCCAGCACGATCGCCTCCACCATCAGATGCCGAATCAGCCGTGCGCGACCCGATCCCAACGCCACGCGCACCGCGATCTCACGCCCTCTGGTGGCGCTACGCGCGAGCACCATCCCGGCCACGTTGCCGCAGATGATCAGGAGCACCACGCCCACGAGCGCAAAAAGAGCGGCAGTACCCAACAGCGAGTCGGATCTTCCCATAGCCGGGACAGAGCTGAACGACAAAGCCCTCGCGCCCTGCTCTCGATGCGTTTCGGGGAGCTCCTCAGCGAGGCGGGCAGAGACTGTAGCCAGTGCCGCATTCGCCTCGCCCACGCTGGCTCCATCGGCGAGGCGCCCGAGCACGTTCACCCATCGAACCTCGCGGCCAACCAGAAGGCTCTCGTCCTCGGCCAACATCGGATGCTGCATCAACGGCGCCCACAGATCGGTGCCGGCTTGCAGCAGACGGTGGCCCTTGAACTCCTGAGGCGCCAGCCCGACCACTATGTGAGGGGTTCGATTCAGCAAGATCGTAGAGCCAATGATGCCCTCGACCCCACCGAATCTGTTCTGCCAGAGATCATGACTCATCACGGCAACGGGATGTTGACCGGGGCTATCGTCTTCGGTTGGAAGGAACGCACGGCCCCTCGAGAGGGTCACTCCGAGAGCCCTGAAGTAGCCCGGGGAAGCGTAGGTGACCCGTACCTGCTCGCTGCTGTCGTCGACCGTGAGGCTTGCCTCCCGGTCCTTCCACCCAACGAGGAGCTCGATCGGAGTTTCGGCATCCCGTACGTCCAGATAGTCAGGATAGGACCATTCTTGTGCCTCACCTCCTCGGCTCGTGCGCAAGACCTCGACGATGTGATCCGCGCCGCCCACGCCCGGGACAGGTTCCAACCATGTCGCGTGGACAATCGTGAACAGTGCAGTGTTGACCCCGATCCCGACCGCGAGGGAGAAGACCGCAATCGAGGTGAAGCCTTTCGACATGAGTAGTCCGCGGACCGCAAGACGGATGTCCAAGCCGATGTCACTGAACCACCTGCTCGGGCCGGAGCCACGACCAACGCGGTTCGATGGAGGCCCGCTACGGGGAGCCGTACGACGGCGGGAGAGAGACTCGGACGCTGCCCTGGCTGCGCTACGGCTCCGCAGGTGGAACCGTAGCCTGCGGCGTTCGCTGATCCCTGCACGTAGAAAATCGAGAGACGCACGTATGGAAAAGTTGGCTTTGTTCCACCAACCGCCGGATCGGCAGGCCGCGGCGAGGCCACGCTCGAAGGTATCGATCATCTCGCAGCCGTAGCTCTCGCGAAGAGGAGCCGGGAAGGCGCGTACCATCAGCGCTCCCCAACGGCCCGCCAATGATCTCTCCCTGTTCGAGGTGTTCACCGATTCGACTCCGTCAAGATCTTTTCGGACCGTGCGACGTCCAGTAGCACGCGTAGGCGCTCGGACTCCGCTCCAGCAACTTCCCTGCCGAGTGGAGTCGTCCGATAGTACCGACGCTGAGGGCCGCCGCTGGACTCTCCATCCGGAGCATCCAGTTCCTCGACCAGGCCTTGATCCACCATGCGAGCGATGGAGGCATAGAGGGTTCCGGGCAGAATCCTCTCTCTCCCGCCCGTCTTCTCCGAGAGCGCCTGCATGACGCCGTACCCGTGCATCTGCTCGTTTCCGAGCGCCAGCAGGATCTGGAACACGGCCTGCTTCAAGGGCAGGAAATCGCTCGGTTCTCTCGGCTGCTCCAGCTGCTCAGGATTTGTGGCCATCGCTCTTATCCTTCTGGGTCGTCCAGCCTCAAACGGATCTCGACCCGGCGGAAGACGTCGTCTCATCAGCTTACGTTTGGCTGAGTATATATGTTTCAACTATAGTTGAAATAAATATAGACGACCGGCTTTCCTGCCTCCGATCAAGGCTCCAGGCAGCAACTTCACTCCCCTCGAGCCTTCTGCCTCCCACTTCTCCACCCCTCGAGCATCTTGCCTCCCCCTTCTCCACCCCTTGAGCCTTCCGGCCAGTTAGGACTACGCTCAATCCTGGGTACACGGAACTACAGTCCGGTCTGAAAACGGAGATTCCCACGGGATGTGAGGGAATCTCCGGGCAGGAGCTCCTCCGTGATTGGCCGCACCTTCGCCCATTTCCAAATCCTGGAGCTGATCGGCTCTGGGGGGATGGGACAGGTCTACCGTGCGCGCGATACCAACCTGCAGCGCGACGTGGCCATCAAGGTCCTACCCGAGGGTCTCGCCTCGGATCCGGATCGGATGGCCCGGCTCAAGCGCGAGGCACAGGTTCTCGCCTCACTGAACCATGCGCACATTGCCTCCATCCACAGCTTCGAGGAGGTGGAGGGCGTTCTCTTCCTCGTGCTCGAGCTCGTCGAGGGAGAAACGCTGGCGGAGATGCTGACGCGGGGCCGACTCGACCTCAATGAAGCGCTCGAGATCGCCCGTCAGATCACGGAGGCCCTCGGAGCGGCCCACGGAAATGGCATCGTCCATCGCGACTTGAAGCCGGCCAACGTCAAGGTGACTCCGGAGGATCAGGCCAAGGTTCTGGATTTCGGCCTTGCAAAGACCAGCGGAGACGCAGCCGCACAGCCCGACGAGGAGATCAGCCACTCACCCACCGCCACGGTTGCCGGAACCCGGACAGGAGTGCTCCTGGGTACGGCCCCCTACATGAGCCCGGAGCAAGTCCGGGGGATTCCTGCT
>CALAKE010000756.1 GCA_937922775.1 uncultured bacterium
ACCGTTTCGACCTGAGGACCTACAGCGATGAGTTCCCAAAGACCTGCAGCGATGAGTCCCAGCGGAAACGATCCGGCCGGGTGTCATGACACGCCTCAGAGAAGAAGATATCGTCCGGATCCCGCAGCAACTCAGCGACTACGATATCCGCTTGAAACGCGTGACCGGGGCCTCCCTGCGACAGATCGCCTGCAAAGCGGTCGGCGTCAATGAGGCTTCCTTCGTGGAGATGCTGAAGCTGGTCCGCATCGCGTCGGTGCCCGTGAGAAGCGGCCTCGGCGTGATCGGCGGATTCTCCAGTACAGTCGCTGCCATCGTCTCCCATCTCGGCTGTGAGTCCTTTGTCACCGAACGCTCCGACGTCGCCGGAATCAAGGAGGGGATCGAGGAGGGAGCGAATATCCTGATGCTCGCCGACGATGAGAGATTCATTGCGCTGTCTCCTGTGGGAAGGCACGTCGTTGACAATTCCTCGGCGACAGCGTTGGGCTACGTGGCGGGCCTCGAGTTGATGAGAGGGAGCCTTGCGGGCGAATCAGTTCTGATGCTGGGCTGTGGTCAGGTGGGCATTGCCGCGACGAAGGCCCTGGTCGACCGTGGTGCGAGTGTCGCAGCATGCGACACCAAGCAGGATCGCGCGCTTGCCGCTCTGAGGGATCTTGGCAAGATCGCCCCGAACAGAATCACGGTAGAGAATGCTCCATGCACCGCGCTCGATCGCTACGAGCTGATCTTCGACGCCACCGACACAGGATGCTTCATCGAGCCTGCTCACCTCTCTTCACGGACCCTGGTGGCCGCCCCCGGTCTACCCTGCGCCCTCACCCCCGAAGCGATGGCGGAGAACCATGACCGCATCCTCCATGATGTCCTGGAGATCGGCACCGCGACCATGGCGGTAGAAGCATCGGTACTGGCGGCAGCGACCCTCGAGAAACATACACAGGCCGGGAAAACCACAAAAGCCAAGAAGAATGAGCAATAGGATCAAGGCCGAGAAGAAACGGTTCTACAGGAAGAGGGTCGAGCTTTTCAGACTGATCGACAAGATCAAGCTCTGGCCCTCGCGTACCGGGCTTCTGCATGGCATCCGAACCATGGAAAGAATGGGAGACACCGCCCGAATCACCACCCACTGCAACAAGACGTTTCTGGTCAACAACTCGAGGAACAGCAGGGCAGCCCGCTGGCTGAGAAACAAGTGGTTCGCCGGAGCATGCCCCGAATGCGGCGTGCCCGAGTGGAAACTAGCCAAGTATTCAGCCACCCAGTTCGAGCGACATCACGGGTCCGACACCCTGAGAGGCGGCAGCTCTGAATAGAGCGGCGGCTCCTGACAGACCGGCCGCCCCACGACTCGTCAGATCGTCGCCGCTCGGGGTGATGGCTCAGCCTCGCTGGGTGAC
This sequence comes from uncultured bacterium, assembly GCA_937922775.1. Taxonomy (GTDB): domain Bacteria; phylum Acidobacteriota; class UBA890; order UBA890; family UBA890; genus CALAKE01. The sequence continues at coordinate 1,407 of CALAKE010000756.1, forward strand.
GGGACATGCTGCCCGCCCAACCCCGCCTCCTCCACCAACCTCGGGATTATGGATTCCCAGTGGATGGCCATGATGTGGACTCCACTGATGCCCGGCGTGGCCTTGAGCTTGGCTAGCAGCTCGAGAGCGATCTCGACACCCATCTCTTGCTGGGCATCCTTGTCGTCGAGCTCGGTCATTCGCTTCACGATCGTCTCCGGGATTCTTACTCCCGGAACGTCGCCGGCCATGAACTGCGTAGCCCTGGCGCTCTTGAGTGGTATCACCCCTGCAAGGACATGGACCTTTCCCAGCAGATTCCTCTGGTCGAGCGCCTCGAGCCACTCGACGAATCGGTCGTGGTCGAAGATCGGCTGAGTTTGAATGAACTGCGCCCCGGCATTGATCTTCTTCTCGGCCCGGATGGCTTCGAACTCGGACTTCGCCCCGAAAGGAGACGCCGCCGCTCCCAGGTAGAACCGCGGGGGAGTCTTGATCGCCCGCCCATCGAGGTACTTGCCCTCGTCCCGCATCCTGCGCAACATCCAGATGAGTTGGATCGCATCCATGTCGAATTGATCAGGCTTGGCCACGGGACCCGGACCGGATCGATGATGATCGCCGCTCAGGCAAAGGATGTTGGAGATACCCAGGCCGGCAGCACCGATGGCATCCGACTCCAGAACGACCCGACTTCGATCCCGTGCCTGCAGCTGCATCACCGGCTCGAATCCGGCGTCCAGGCAGATCTTGCTCGAGGCCAGGCTACTCATGCGAGCAGAGGCCGAGGCGTTGTCCGTGAAATTAGCTGCGACGACGCTGCCCTCGAGCCAGCCGATCTTCTTCCTGATCAACTCGGGGGTAGGACCCAGCGGTGGAGCCACTTCGCCCGTAACGACGAAGGTCCCCTTGCGCAGCTCTTCCTCGAGGAGAGATACAGGCTCGTCGTAGGCGGGCGGATGATACTCGGCGTCGCCTTGCCACCATTCCGGCTGCCGCACAGCCCGGAACAACGCATCGCGCTCTCGTCGAAACCGCCGTCGATCGAGGATCGCGTCCCGAAGCCTCGGGCCCTCTCCCCTCGCCTTCCGCTCCTTCAGGAGCTCGATCCAAGTCTCTCGTCCGACACGATTACCGTCGAGCGGAGCGTTGATCTCCAGAAGCCGGTCGACGCGCCCGAGCTTCTGCGACCGCTCGTAGATCCGATGCCAGGTGCACGGCCTGGAAGGATCCACCTCGCACGTCTCCGGCGTCGCTCCACCGCACAGTCCGTTCCGAAGTCCTTTCGGACAGGTCATCGGGCAGATGTAGGCGGTTTCCTGAAGGATGCAGTTACCGCACATCCGGCAACCGAAGAGAGCCCCTTTGACGGACTTCTCGAAAAAGGTGAGGGCGCGGGTCGCGAGGCCGTCATCCTTGCGGCGGCAGGGGCGATAAGGAGCCTGGAAGCGAGGCGGTGAAAAGATGGACACGATCAGTCTCCTGCAGTCGCTTTCCTGTGCGCGGTGAGCCAGTTCATGCAGTTCTCGTCGTTCCCCATCAGCAGGTCACCTGCCAGGATTCCCGCTGCGCTCTCCCGGTCCAGCGGATTCGCGATCACCGACGTAATGCCGGCACCAACCGTCATCGCCAGGAAGGCAGCGTTGACCCGGGGCCGGTCGGGAAGACCGAAAGATACGTTGCTTGCCCCGCACACCATGTTCACGCCCAACTCACTCCGCACCAATCGAATGGTATCGAGCGCAACCTTGCCCGACCCCGGCGTGGCGGCCGCAGGCAATATGAGAGGGTCGATCACGACATCGGCGGCCGAGATTCCGTGGTCTTGGGCTCTCTCCAGAATGCTCCTGGCCACTTGTAGCCGCTTCTCGGCCGTCTCGGGTATCCCTTCGTCGTCCATCGCGAGGCCAATCACCGCGGCACCGTGCTTCTTGACCAGCGGGAGCACCGCTTCCATTCGTGCGGTCTCGCCCGTTACCGAATTCACCAACGCCTTCCCCTTGTAGCTGTTTAGCCCACTGGCGAGGGCTTCCGCAACGCTCGAATCGATGGACAGCGGAACGTCGGTGAGCGATTGCACCAGCTCCACCATTTCGGCCAGAAGTGCGGGTTCGTCCACCATCGGGATTCCCGCATTGACGTCCAGAAGAGTGGCGCCTGCTTCGACTTGTGCCAGGGCGTCCGAGCCGACTCTCTCGAGATTCCCCTCGGCCAGTTCCGCGGCGAGTATCTTCCTGCCGGTTGGATTGATTCGCTCTCCGATGATGCAGACAGGGCGATCTGGTCCGATGACGATCTCTCTGGTCTCTGAGCTTAGAACGGTTTCCAAAGGACACCTCTTTGGTAGTGAGCGCTAGTCCGAAGGCTCGGAACATAGTACTCTGTTCCACATGGTGGAAGCTAGTTCCAAGACTAACTCATCCCAGGCGATTCCGGGAACACAGGCGATTCAACGCGTTCTATCCCTCCTCAGGGCTTTCCCGCAAGAGAATCCCAAACGGAGCCTGACTGAGCTCTCGACGGCTGCCGGCCTCAATAAGGCCACGGCCCACAGAATGCTCGCAGTTCTCGAGCGCGAGGGGTTCGTCTATCGATCTCCTGACACCGGTGAGTTCCAGCTTGGGTCCGAGTTGATCGTGCTGGGTGCCAGGGCCCTTAAGGCCGTTGACATCCGAGCCGCGGCCCGTCCCGAGCTGCAAGCTCTGGCCGAATCCACGGGTGAGAACTCGACGCTGGAGATCTTGGTCAATGAGGATGTATTGATCCTCGATGAAGAGCGTGGCGGCGGCCTTTTGGTGCTCGCCAGCGAGATCGGCACCAGATGGCCCGCCCACGCTACTGCGACGGGCAAGGTTTTGCTTGCGGAAGCCGAGCTAGATCTCCCCGAGACAGAAGAAGGGCTCTCGGCACTCACAGAGCATACGATCGTTTCACCGGACCAGTTGATGGCAACCCTTTCCGAGGTTCGGAACACCGGGTTTGCAACCAATATCGAGGAGTTGGAATACGGCTATGTATCGATCGCCGCTCCCGTGCGGAACCGGGGAGGGCGAACGATCGCGGCAATCAGCGTTGGCGGATCCGTCGAACGGGTGACCGCAGACCGGATTCCTGCCCTGGCGAAGGACGTTCAGGCGGCTGCTTTCCGCATCTCGGAGCGACTTGGATACCGAAAGGCCGGGGAGGAGTGACGACACGCCCTGGCCGGCCATCCCAAACCTGAGGAATACAAGAATGAGACCCACCATCCGTTTCCTGGATGATCAGCTGATCACCCGCATCATCGATGAGGCTCGGGACCTTCTTCGCACGTTGGGCGTGACGATTCACAACCAGGAGGTGTTGTCGCTGCTGGGCGACCACGGGGCCGAGATAGACCTTTCGACGGAACACACGAGGCTCACGGACGAGATCATCGACGCGGCATTGAAGACGGCGCCCTCCTCCTTCCAGCTCTTTGACGTGATGGGAAACCAGACCCACGATTTCTCGGGAGACAATGTTTATTTCACCCCGGGATCGGCGGCGGTCAACGTCATGGACTCTGCGACAGGTGACGCTCGCAGGCCAACGACGGCCGACTACATCCGGTACGCCAAGCTCGTCGGAGGGCTGAAGCACATTGCTGCCCAGAGCACAGCGTTCATTCCAGCCGACGTGGCAGAGTCCCTGCAGGACAGCTATCGGCTCTTCTTGAGCCTCCTGTTCTGCGAGAAGCCAGTCATCACGGGCGCCTTCACCAAGAATTTCGACATCATCCGGGACCTCCAGCAGATCGTCCGAGGAAGCGCCGAGGAGTTGAAGGAAAAGCCGCTGACGATGATCTCCGTGTGTCCCACCGCTCCTTTCAAGTGGACCGAAGCCGCCAGCCAGAACCTCCTGGATTGCGCAAGAAACTCCGTCCCGGTGGAGTACATCTCCATGCCTCTCTCCGGGTTCATGGCTCCGGTCACCGTCGTGGGATCGTTGATCCAGCACACGGCAGAGACACTCAGCGGCATCGTGATCAGCCAAACCGTGAATCCTGGAACACCCGTCGTGTACGGTGGCGCCCCAGCGATATTCGACATGCGCTTCGAGACGACGCCCATGGGTGCTGTCGAGACGATGATGATCGACTGCGGCTATGTGGAGATCGGCAAGTTCCTGAACCTCCCGACCCAGACCTACACCGCAATGAGCGACGCCAAGCTGCTCGATGCTCAGGCAGGACTCGAGACAGGCATGGGAGCGGCGCTCGGGGCGCTCGCTGGAGCCAACAGCATTTCGGGCCCGGGAATTCTCGACTTCATCAACACTCTGAGTCTCGAGAAGCTGGTGGTCGACAATGAGATCTGCGGGATGACCTTCCGCCTGCTGGAGGGCATCCAGCCGAGGGAGGACTTCCCTTCCCAGCCGTTGTTCGAGGAATTTCTCAGGGACAAACACCTCATCATCGCCGATCACACCAGGAAGCACCTGAGGGACGAGATCGCCTTCCCCGGGCCAACCATCGATCGAGCCAATCGGGCACGCTGGCAGGAGAGAGGCGCTGTCACCATCGGGCAGATAGCGTCGAGTGAGGTCGAGAGGCTGGTTCTCGAAGCCGAGCCGACTCGCCTCGACAAAGGGAAGCAAGCTCAGCTCGTCGAACGCATGGAGCGGGCCGCACTCAGCGCGGGGATGGATGCGCTGCCACAGAGGGACGCCTGAGATCGGCCTCCCGCCCCTCGACCTTGCAGACTGAGGGTCGCCTGAGAGACGAACAGAACACACAACGGACGCTGACAACGTAACGAACGGACGGAGCCCCACATGGACATTCTGAAGGACATCGCAGCGAGCCTGATGGCCGGTGATGACAAGAAGATCGTCGAGGAAGTGAACCAGGCCATCGAGATGAAGATGCCAACGACCGAGATTCTCGACGACGGGCTCATCGCCGGGATGAATGTGGTCGGGGAGAAATTCCGCAAGGACGAGATGTACATCCCGGAGGTTCTGCTCTCCGCTCGGGCCATGGCGGCAGCCGTCGAAGTGCTGAAGCCACTCCTCATCGCCGAAGATGTGCCCAGTCGTGGGAAGGTAGTACTGGGATCGATTCAGGGGGATCTCCACGACATCGGAAAGAACCTGGTAGCCATCATGCTCGAGGGAGCCGGGTTCGAGGTGGTAGACCTGGGCATCGACGTTCCCGCAGAGAAGTTCATCGAGACAGCCCTCGAGGAAGATGCTTCGGTAGTAGGAGTGTCGTCCCTCCTGACCACCACGATGCCCAAAATGAAAGACGTCGTGGACCTCGTGGAGGAGCGGGGCCTGAGTGGAAAGATCAAGGTACTCGTGGGTGGGGCCCCGCTCACCGAAGAGTTCGCTCAATCCATCGGGGCAGACGGCTACGCCTACGATGCCGCGAACGCGGTGGAGAAGGTCCGAACGCTTGTCGGAAGAGCCTGACCGTCAGCGGGTGTCCAGCCTGCCACTGTCACCGCGCTCCCGCTGCGGTCGTGGACAGGCCATCGCCGCTGACAGGCACCATAGGCTGATCGGCGCGCACGAACAGCCATATTAAGGCACCGAGCACCGCAAACACCGACCCCGTAGCCAGGGCCGGCACCCATCCCATCGCCTCGGCGGTGATCGGAACCAGTAGCGCCCCGATACCGCCCGCGACGTTGCCGCCCGTGTTCATGAGCCCGGTGGCGGCCGACGCGTGTCTTCCGCCTACCGAGATCGTCGCCGCCCAGTAGGCTCCCTCCGTGAGCTGGGTACAGCCGAAGCTCAATGAAAGGAGTGCAACGGCCAGGTACGGATTCTTGGCTGTAGCGCCGAGGAATAGGAGGCCGGCCACCATACCGAGGCCCGTGATGGCGGGGATTCTGTACCCCCACCGGGCGCCAAGACGCTTGCAGAGGCGGTCACACCAGAGCCCCCCGACGCTGGCAGCAACGGCACCGGCAATCCACGGAGCCGCCGCGAGGTAGCCCCCTTCGAGGATCTCGAATCCCCGAACGTCGACGAGGTAGATGAAGAACCAGTTGAAGAATATGTAGAAGACATAGTTCATGCAAAAGTAGCTCGCCGTGAGCAGCAGGATGTCTCGGTTCTGGAGCACTTGTCTCCAGGCGGCCCTCTCCCCGCCATCCGCTTCCGGCGAGGGTCGGCCTGCGTTGATCAAATCCAGCTCGCTCCTGCTGACTCGAGGATGATCGGCGGGCTCGTCCCTCGCATACCACCACCAGACTCCGGCAATCAGAAACGCCAAAGGTGCCGTCACCAGGAAGGACGCGCGCCATCCCAGGGTTTGCATCAGCCAGGCAATCAGTGGTGCCGTAGCGGCCGCCCCCAGCGTCACCCCAGTACTCGTCAGCCCATTCGGAAATGCCCATCCTGAAACCGGAAACCAGTTCCCAATTCCCCCACCACAGGTCACCGGAAACAAAGGTGCTTGCGCGACACCGACAAGAAATCTCAGCACGATGAGCATGGCCAGGATGAATCCTGTCGACGCGAGGGAGGTCCCAGGGACCAAACCCGTGGCCAGTGTCAGGATTCCCCACAACACTGCGATGATCGTAAGGGCGCGCCGGCAACCAAGGATGTCGCCAAAGATGCCTCCGGGAAACTGAAAAAACGCGTATCCCCAAGCGAAGGCAGAGAGCACCGCACCGAGCTGGATCGTGGACAATCCGAGATCAGCCATGATGCTCTCGCCGGCGACGGACATGTTGGTTCGCAGCACATAGGCCACGAAGCTGGCGGCGAAAAGAAGTGCCAGGATCAACCACCGCACTCGGGTATCTTGATGATCAGAATGCGATTTGGTGGCGGGCAAGCTACCGCTCCCCCACCGCATCCATGATCACATCGTGCACGTGGGTATTCACGTAGACGCCGCGAAGTCCTTCCGCTCCGGGTCCGCGGCCGAACGTCAGCAGCGGCCCTGAGGTATGTCCGCCGGTCGACCACACGAAAAATGTATGCCTGGCGAGTGTTCGACTGAGCAAACACGCGGGGTTGCTCCCCAGGTCACCATAGAAGCGAGGTGACTCTTCTGGCCACGCATTGCCCTCGGAATCTCTGACCAACGCCTCCTGAGCCTCCTCCATCGTCATCGAAAGACCGGTGTGCTCGAGAACCGCCTCGACAAGGCGCTCGGGCGAGCCTTCTGCCTTCGCCAGAATGTACTGGAACGACGCCGTCTGGTTTCCCAAAACCTCGAGGTCTCGCTTATCTGGATAACGCGTATCGAGCTGATACGTGAGACCGCTTGGAAGCACTTGTGGCTCGGGCGGCCCGTCCGTCTCTACATAGGTAATACTGAAGCCGCCGGTGCCATGATCCGCAGTCACGATGACGAGCGTTTCAGGGTGCACGCGCTGAAACGCGATGCCGGCGCCGACCGCGGCGTCGAAGTCCAGGATCTCGTGCAACATGGTCCCAGCATCATTGTCGTGCCCGCCATAGTCGATACGCCCTCCCTCGACCATCAAAAAGAAACCACCCTCTGAACGAGCGAGCACTTCGAGCGCTGCATCAGTCGATTCCTCCAAGCTCGGCGCACTGTCGAGACCCATAGTGCGAGCGTCGATGACATATGGCACATGGGACGCGGCAAAGAGGCCGAGGAGCTTATTCGCGCTTCGAGATGCTTGCGCCAGCGCGTGTCGGTCGGAGACGACGGTGTAGCCCTGCCCTTTCGCCTCGGAGATTCGATCGAGATCGTCATCACGGCGAGAGTTGCCATCGAGCTCTTCCGGGATGCCGGGCAAGAACTCCGACACCCTGTGGCCGGCCGGCACGAGCGCTCGAGCCCCCCCACCGAGGAGCACATCGACGTCGTGCTCGAACAACATTTGATCCAAGATGACGGATTCCGGCACGTAACGGGAAAGCTCGTGCGCAGCGAAGGCAGCCGCGGTCGCGTGGGAGAGACGCATGTTCGTCACGAGCCCGGTTGCCAATCCCCTGCCCTCCGCCCACTCGAGAATCGTCTCCGTCCGATCGCCGGACGGATCGACGCCCAAGGTCTCGTTCCTCGCCTTGATACCGGTAGCGAGCTGCGAGGCGGCCGCGGCCGAATCCGTGACCGGGCTTTCGTAGGGGTCCGCAAGCGAGTAGCCGGTGTTGCCGTCGCTCATGAGCTGCTCCATGTTCAGCTCACGACCTTCGACCATACGTGCGTATCTGATACCGAGCGCCATCTGCTCTGCGCCCAGACCGTCGCCGACAAACAGAATGACGTTCTTCGCGCCGGTAGGTTCTTGTGCCTGTGTGCACGCCAGGGTGACGGCACACGATAGACATATCAGGAACATCAACGATCGCAGTTTCACGTCTTCTCCTTGGATGACCTCGACTGTGAGCTGAATGGCCGTGTGAGCTCTCAGGCCATGCCCCTCACTCGATCTCTACTCATCATTGAGTGGGAATCGCTTCCGTATGTACTCCGAGACGACGTCCTTGGCATATTCGAGGACCCGCTGCGGCGAGTCGTCAGGATCACACATGTCCGGCGTCTCCTCGATGTCTTCTACCATCTCGTCCCACCACGCGACGGCGAGTATTCGCCTCACGCCGTGAGCGTTCAACCCTGCACCGATCATCTCTTGTTCCGTTGGTCCATGAAAGCTGATGACATTCGGCGAATCAGCCGGTCGGGTCCCGAGGTGCACCCTCTCCCTGAGATAGATCATGATGGCTCGAAGCTCTTCAGGAGTCATGTTCCGCCTCTCGTTGAAGGTCGCGCCGGCGGCCTGATTCTGAGTATGTTGATCGAGTCTCTTCTCGAGAGCTTCAGGGCCTTCTGAAGCTCACACTGGCAGAGATACTCGCTGTGATTGCAGTCCTCTCCGGTGACGAATGCGCGCAAGGCCTCGACGGCTCGCTCGTCTCTGGCCTGACCGAGGGCCCATACCGCCCGGTTGCGATCGCCCAGGCCGTGTGTACCCGACCGAACATACTCGATTAGAGCGGCGACATCGTCTCCCGGCTGCGGATGGGCCTCTTGTGCCTTCGCACACCATTCGTCGAGCCCACTCTGAATGCTCGCTCGAACGTAGCCGAGGGCCCCGGCACAAAGCAGCAGGCACGCAGCAAGACATATCGACAGTGCCTTTCCAGGACTCTTGACGGCCACGACAACCTCACGTCTTCTGAAAGCGGCGACGGATCGAACCGCTCGGGACGGCACAGCTCGAAAGAACATCGGTGTCGGAATTCGAGACAGAAACCTATCGCACGATCAGGCGAGGAACAACGAAACGCCCGATCCCACCGCTGCGTCGGCCGCGGCGATTATCAAGCCATATCGTCCGGACGCGCAGAGCATGCCGCGGCGTCAGCGGCAAACGGTCCCGACCCCGAGATCCTGGGCACAGTTGCCTTCGATCTCGATGTCGATGATGATGTAGCCATGGCAGATAGGATGAATGCGAGGCTTCTGGCGGAGTGAGAAGAGAGTAGATCGTGAGTGCAGAGTCCCGTAGGCAGGTCGAGCGTAGACGATATCCGCGATTCCGCAGTGAGATGCTGGTGAATCTCGAGGCCAACTTCTCGACTTCGCGCAACTCACTAGGGTGGTCAACCCTGACCGCCATCACGAAGGATGTAAGCCTCGGCGGATTGTTGTTGAACATCGACGAGGAGTTGGCGGTCGGCTCCGAATGCGTTGTGCGCTTCCTGTCTCCCACGCACCGGATCCTGCCTCCGACAACCGGGGGGATCGTGCTGCGTGCCGAGCCACGACGATTGGGAACCGACATCGCCTTGGAGTTCACGACGTTGCTCGAGGTACTGGACCTGTCGCCTGGGTCGATGTGATGGTCCTTCTGTTCCCCGCCCCGGCGGCACGGTAGCTCACCAGGCCGACCAGATGATCTTCGGCGGCTTCACCAAGGGTTGAACCCTGCTCCACCCTACCCAGCGCGTCGGCCCGTTCCCCTCAGAGCGCGTAGAGCACCACAGCGATGAAATGGCACACCGTGCCAGCAAGGACAAATAGGTGCCAAATGAAGTGGCTGTACCGCACCTGATTGGCAGCGAAGAAGACAACACCCGCTGTGTAGGATATGCCCCCCGCGAGGAGCCAGAGAATGCCCTCCACGGGCATGAGCTGCAGCAGCGGCTTGAGCGCGATGATCACGAGCCAGCCCATGGCCAGATAGAGGGCCAGCGAAAGCCTCCGGTAGCGCATGCCGCCGTACGTCTTGAGGAGGAGGCCCGCCAGGGCGAGACTCCAGACGAGCCCCAGAAGGCTCCATCCCCATGCACCGCGCAGGACCCCGAGCGTGAAGGGAGTGTACGTGCCGGCAATCAAGATGAAGATCGCGCTGTGGTCGAACAGCTGAAATACTCGCTTGGCCCGGTTTTGAGGGAGTGCATGGTAAAGCACGGATGAGAGGTAAAGCAGGACCACGCTGCCGGCAAAGATACCGGCGCCGGCCGCACCCATCGGTCCACCACGATCAGCAGCATCGATGATCAGGATCGGGGTCGCCGCCACGGCCGCAGCCAGACCGATGCCGTGGCTCACGCTATTGGCGATCTCCTCCCTCGGCGTCTGCCTTCGATACCCGGGGGGTGAGGGACTATCAGTCAGCGGCACGCTATCAGTCGCCAAGACGCTCCCAGCCGTCAAGGCGCTGTCACTCGATAGGTCGCAATCAGCCAATTTCCTGTCGCCTTCGTCTCGATCCCAAGGCTGAGCCTACCATCGTAGGCGGCGCTCGCCTCAGAAGCGAACCACGAGGAAGTGGGCGATCGAGCGACCGGGGATGGATTGAATCGAGTTGACGTACCAGCGCATCTACGCAGGCGTCGCAAGTTCGTCTTTCGCCACCATCACGGGCCTGATCCCACGGCCTCGAAATGCTGGTCGATCCACTCCACCCAGCGCCGTCGCAGATCGCGCCGGTGGACTGGGTCTGAGGGGAAATGTCCACCGACCGGGTAGACCACGAACTTCACCTCTACCCCGTTGTCCTTCAGCGCGTGGAAGAGCTTGTACGACTGGCTGACTGTCACGCGCTCGTCGCCGGTGTTGGAGATGATGAGGGTCGGCGTGCGGATCTGATGCGCGTAGGCCATGGGCGACTGGCGCCAGTAGTTCATGGCGTTGTCGTTGAGCCATGGGGAACCGCCGAGGCCAAACCCTGCCCAAACGTTCATGTCGGCCATGCTGTACCAATCGAACCAGTCGGTGACAGCTGCACCTGCCATGGCGACGGCCCAGCCATCGTAATGTGCCGTCAGCCAGGCGGTCATGTATCCGCCGTATGACCATCCGGAAACAGCTACGCGGCTCTCATCCACAATGCCGAGCGCCTTCACCGCCTCGACTCCCGACATGACGTCGCGGCCCGGACCGTCACCAGCGTCGTTGATCACGGCACGTTGGAAGGCCCTTCCCTGAGTGCTGCTGCCGCGATAATTGGGACTGAATACCAACCAGCCCTGCGCAGCCATGATCTGGTTGAAGGTGCTGAAACTCTCAGTGGAGGTCCCCATCGGGCCGCCGTGGATAGACAAAACCAGGGGGTAGCGGCGTCCTTCCTCGAAGCCGGGCGGATAGACGAGCACTCCGTTCTGAGTGAAACCGTCAGGCCCGTCCCAAGTGATGGTCTCCACGTCGCCAAGCCTCATCGAGGCCAGGGCGTCATTGAAATCCGTGAGGCGTCGCGGTACCCATTCCTCCGCCTGCATGACGTAGAGCTCTGAGGGTCGTTGCTTCTCACGACCGACGAAGACCACCGTGCCGTCGGAGCCCAGGACCGGCGCTGAAGCCACGTGGATTCCTCCCAGATCCAGGCGCTGAGCGGGCCCCTCCAGCGGCTGATGCCAAAAGGCCTGCGTCGTCAGGTCGGTGCCAATCAGAAGAAGTGCTTGGCCGTCGGGGAACCACGGACCGCCTCCCAGGTTGCGATCGATGTCGGCGGTGATGTCCACGGGGGCCCCACCGTCGACCGGCTGTAGAAAGATACCCGCCGGATTGAAATAGGGCTCGGGGCCACGCGATCGGCTGAAAGACAGGGTGCTACCGTCGGGGGAAAATGCCCCGGGATTCACCGGCGCACTGAGCGCCAAGTCGCGGACTTCTCCAGAATCCAGGTCCAGGATGCGGATGAAGGCGCTGATCTGCTCGCCCGTATGAGGTCGTGGGATCACGGAAAGGGCCACGACACCTCCATCGGGGGACACGACAAAGCCGTTGATGCTCTCGGTGCCGTCGGTGAGACGCTCGGCCCCATCGTCTCCGTCCCCACCACTGGTCGGGATCCGCCACAGGTGCGTCGATGTGGGCGCGCGCTGGGTAAGGTAGCTGTTGTAGCCCACCTCGAAGGAGCGGTTGTGGCGCTCCTCGCCCTCCCGCTTCTCAGGAGCGTCGGTGGTCGTGAAGAGAAAATGCGATCCATCGGCACTCCACTCGAAAGACCCGACACCACGTTCCTCATGGGTGACCTGGCGGGCCTCCCCTCCCCCCATCGGCAGGATGAATATTTGGCGTTGCTCGCCGTCTGGTTCCACGTCCGTGAAAGCGAGCTCCATCCCTGAAGGTGACCAGCGAGGTCCGCCCACCGCTGCTCGCTCTGGAGTCAGCTGCCTCTGCGCGCCGGTGAACACGTCCACCAAGACCAGCGTCCGCATGAAGCGGTTTTCCTCGTAGTCGGGACGGCTGGTCACCACCACGACGACCCGGCTATCTGGAGAAAGCTGGGGACTGGATACCCCTACCTCGAGACCGACATCGTCGACCGTGAGGGGTCGAGCCTGGGCAGCCACGGCAATGGGATTCCTTGCCGGGCTCCCTGCAGGGTCTACAGCGGGTGTCACCCCCGGGCTCATCGCGAGCAAGAAGGCGGCAAGAACAATGATGACCAACAGGATCGTGGGTGTGATTTGCTGGCGGATCCTGGCTCCGCTCATGATCTGCATCCTCCTCGCTAGTGTCCTTCGGCCCCCCGGAGGTGTGCGTCCGACCAGGATCCTCTCCTCTGACGGAGAAACCCAAACTCCGGAATCATGGGCAGAAACCTACTGCAAGATCAGGCGGAGGACAACGGCAAGGGCACAACGTTCCCGGTCGCACTGCTTCCGGCGGCCCACACCATCCTCCTTCCGACCACTCTGCGGACCGAATCTGGGGAGCTGCCCCTTGACATGGAAAATTATTCAGGTAACCTGACTATCGGTAACCTGAATAAACGGGACGCGCTTGGCGACTTGGAAGTTGCGAATCTGAAATCCTCGACGGGAGGCAGTTATGAGCCCGACACAGGCCGATGTGGAAGACCTGCTGCCGCTGACGCAGCGGGTCTTTCTCATTCTCTGGGCCCTGTCCGAAAACGAGCACCACGGCTACCGGCTTCTCGGTGCTGTTGAAGAGCTGAGTCGCGGCCGTGTGACCATCAAGCCTGGGTCACTTTACGAGGCGATCCAGACGCTCGAAGGCCGCGGGCTGATCGCGGCGACATCAGACGGTGAGGCGAAACGGGCCTCGCCCCGGCAGCGCCGTACCTATCGACTGACCAATTTCGGACACCAAGTGCTCGACGCCGAGGCAGGTCGCCTGGCCGAGATGGTCGATGACCTGACGGCGAGCAAGCTGATTCGGCAACCTGAAAGCAGATAGCCCCCCAGGACGGTTCAGCAGCCATGAGACGTCAACTGTATCGAGCATGTTTGATCGCGTGCCCGCGCGACTTTCGAGCGGCGTACGGCGACGAGATAGCCAGCGTCATCTGGTCGCGCTGTCGCCAAGAGCGTGACCACTCTGGCCTGTGGCGCTCGATCACCTATGCCTCCGGAGCCCTCTTCGACCTCGTGGCCACCGGCCTGAGGATCCGATTGAGAACATGGAGGGCCGGCACCGGGCGGAGACGCGGAATGGCACGTTTGTACGGCCGCGGAACAAGCGGACTCGCTCCCGCGCCAGGCCCAGGTGATGGGAAGGGGGTCGCCGGCCTCTACGACCGGACCATGCAGGACCTGCGATATGCGATTCGCGCACTGCTACGACGACCTCTGTTTACCACCGTCGCCGTCACGACCCTGGCCCTGGGCATCGGCGCCAACACCTTGATCTTCAGCATCGCGCACGCCGTTCTCGTCAACCCACTACCCTACTCCGAGCCCGAGAGGCTGGTGGGTGTCTATCGACGCGACCCGCGCGTAACCGGGGCGGATCCGTCCGCCTCTCAGCTAGCCGGCCTCTACGCAGTGCCTTTCGAGGTCTTTCTCGACTGGAAGGAGATGAGCCCAGTCTTCGCCGACATCGGCGCCTATGCGGGAACCTCCCTGACGCTCACTGGTCAGGATGAGCCTGAAATCATGGCGGGGGCGCAGACCACATCGGGCGTATTCTCGACCCTGGGCACGCGGCCGCTCATAGGCCGCCCCCTCCTCCCCAGGGACGACAGGGTTGGGGCCCCCGCCGTGACGGTACTGAGCTTCGGGCTATGGCAGCGTCGCTTCGGTTCTGACCGGGAGATTATCGACGAGCAGATCTCACTGGACGGAATTCAGCACACGATCATCGGCGTCATGCCCCATGACTTCTACTTCCCCGATTCAGGCCAGCAGCTTTGGGTATCGTTCGACGACGAGCGCAAGCAAGACACATTCAGGGCGGGCGGATATCTCCAGGTCATCGCTCGTCTACGGCCTGACGTACCCCTGGAACGCGCGCGGAGCGAGATGGACGCCGTGGGGGTGCGCATCGCCGAGGTACACCCGGACGAGAAGGATATGGGCGTGATCCTGCTGCCTCGCATGGAGCTCGTCGTTGCCCAGTCGCGCGCCGCGCTGCTGGTCTTTGTCGGCGCCGTTGGCATCGTCCTCTTGATCGCC